>JAFQUW010000078.1 GCA_017408325.1 Clostridia bacterium
ATGTGTTCCCGCGGCTCTGTTATTCCGCTGTGGATCGAGCAGATTAAGGCCGGTAATCCCATCACCATCACCGAGCCCACCATGACCCGGTTTATCATGAGTCTGGAGGAAGCGGTGGATCTGGTTCTGTTTGCCTTCGAGCACGGAAAGAGCGGCGACATCCTCATTCAAAAGGCTCCCGCCTGCACCATTGAAACGCTTGCTCAAGCCGTCTGCGAACTCTTCTCCTACGACAAAGAAAACATCCGCATCATCGGCGTTCGCCACGGCGAAAAGCTCTACGAGACCCTTCTGACGGGCGAGGAGTGTGCCGCCGCGATCGACATGGGCAATTTCTACCGCATCCCCGCCGATCGACGCGATTTAAACTATGACAAATTCTTCGTCGAGGGTGATACCGAGCGCGCAGCCCTCTCGGAATTCAACAGCGAAAACACGCGCCTGCTCACCGTGGAGGAAGTCAAAGAAAAACTCCTTTCCCTCTCCTATATCCGAGAAGAACTCGCCGCCTTTGAGGAGAACCGATGAACGTTCTCGTCACCGGGGCCAAGGGTTTCGTCGGCAAGAACCTCGTCGCCTCGCTTTGCAACCTGCGCGACGGCAAGGATCGCACCCGTCCGAACCTTTCCGTCGGCGAAGTGATGGAGTACGATCTTGACACCGAACCCGCGCTGTTACCCGAATACTGCAAACAAGCGGACGTTGTGTTCCACCTTGCCGGGGTCAACCGCCCGAAAGATCCAGAAGAATTTCTCGCAGGAAACCGCGACTTTACAAAGACGCTTCTCGACACCTTGAAGGAAGCGAACAACGCCTGCCCCGTGATGCTCTCCTCCTCCGTGCAGGCAACGCTTGTCGGACGCTACGACTCGGACTACGGCCGAAGCAAACTTTCCGGAGAAGAACTGCTCTTCGACTACAAAAAAGAGACGGGGGCCGAAGTCTACGTCTTCCGCTTCCCGAATCTGTTCGGTAAGTGGTGCCGTCCGAATTACAACTCGGCGGTTGCCACTTTCTGTCACAACAAGGCGCACGACCTCGAAGTGTTCGTCCGTGACCCGAAGATCGAACTGGAGCTTCTTTACATCGACGACTTGGTTCGCACGATGCTCGATCTGCTTGAGGGGCACGTCACGCGCTGTGATTACGACGGAGTCACTCCCGTTCAAACGGAAAACGGCCGCTACTGCCTTTCCCCCGTCACACACCGCGTCACGCTCGGCGAGATCGTAGAACTGCTCGACTGTTTCGTCGCGCAGCCGAAAACGCTGTATTTGCCCGAAATGAAAGAGGGCAGTTTTGAAAAAAAACTCTACTCCACCTATCTGTCCTACCTGCCGAAGGAAAAGATCTCCTTCTTCCCCGAGATGAAGGAGGACGCGCGCGGCTCGTTTACCGAGCTTCTGCGCACCAAGGCCTTCGGACAGGTCTCCGTCAACATCTCCAAGCCTTCCGTGACCAAGGGCCAGCACTGGCACCACACGAAGTGGGAATTTTTCACCGTGGTGCACGGGCGCGGTCTCATCCAAATGCGCAAAATCTCAACGGATGAAATCCTGGAATTCTACGTCTCCGGCGAAAAGATCGAGACGGTGCATATGCTCCCCGGATACACGCACAACATCATCAATTTAAGCGACACGGAAGACCTTGTTACCGTGATGTGGGCAAACGAGCCCTTTGATCCCTCTCACCCGGACACTTTTTTTGAGGAAGTATAAATAAAGATGAAAAAACTCAAACTTATGACCATCGTCGGAACGCGTCCCGAGATCATTCGTCTCTCGGAAGTTATCCGCGCCTGCGACCGTTATTTCGAGCAGATCCTCGTGCACACGGGACAAAACTACGACTACACCCTAAACCAGATCTTCTTTGACGATCTCGGCCTGCGCGCCCCCGACCGTTACCTCAACGCCGTGGGGGCCGATCTCGGCGAGACGATCGGCAACATCATTGCAAAATCCTACGCTTTGATGAAAGAAGAGATGCCCGACGCCCTGCTCATCCTCGGCGACACGAACTCCTGCCTCTCGGCGATCTCCGCCAAACGCCTGCACATCCCGATCTTCCACATGGAAGCAGGCAACCGTTGCAAAGACGAGTGTCTGCCGGAGGAAACGAATCGCCGCATCGTCGACATCATCTCCGACGTCAACCTCGCCTACTCCGAACATGCGCGACGCTACCTCTCCGACTGCGGACTGCCGCGCGAACGCACCTTTGTCACCGGATCCCCGATGGCGGAAGTGCTCCGCCGTCATCTCTCTTCCATCGACTCCTCCGACATCCATGCAAAACTCGGACTTGAGCGCGGAAAGTACATCCTGCTCTCCGCCCACCGTGAGGAGAACATCGACACCGAAGAAAACTTTCACTCCCTGTTTTCCGCCATCAATCGCATGGCAGAAACCTATGACATGCCGATCCTCTATTCCTGCCACCCCAGAAGCAAAAAACGTTTGGAACAAAGCGGTTTTTCGCTCGATAGGCGCGTGATCGCACACGAGCCGCTCGGCTTTTTCGATTACAACTGTCTGCAGAAAAACGCCTTCTGCGTCGTCTCCGACAGCGGCACGCTCCCCGAGGAAAGTGCCTTTTTCGCGTTGCAAAACACGCCGATCGCCGCGGTCTGTATCCGCACGTCCACCGAGCGTCCCGAAGCGATGGAAAAAGGTGCGTTCATCCTTGCCGGAATCACCGAAGACTCCCTTATGCAAGCGGTGGAGACCGCGGTTGCGATGAAGGAAAACGGCTCCCTTTCCGCACCCGTACCCGACTACGTCGAAGAGAACGTTTCGACCAAAGTCGTCAAGATCATCCAGAGTTTCACCAGCGTCGTCGACCGCATGGTCTGGCGCAAATATTGAGTTTCATCCCTTTTACATTCCGATCAACAGAACCAGGTAATTATGACACACAACGATCTGCACGAATCCGTCACGGAAAATTCCACCGAGGAGATGGCCTCCGCTGCCCCTGCCAAGGCCGCCGAAGAGCACCGTCATTCCCATCACTCCGAGCATTCCCACCACTCCGAGCATTCCCATCATCATTCTCACCACCACTCGAACGGAAGCCGTAAGCACTCTTCCAAAAAAGAGAAAAGAAAGCGCGCGCGCTTTCAGAAAACTTGGAGACGGGTCAAGAGCTTTATCAAAAAGAACCGCGTACAACTGTTCTTTTTCTCCCTTTTTTTGATCACGCTGATCATTCTGCTCATCATCTTAATTCAGAAGCCGTCCCAGACGACTTTGCCCGACTCTTCTCCCGACCACAGTCTCCCCGACGAAGGAGAAGTGCGTCTGACTCTCTCCTATCCCACAAAAGACGTTCCGCTGATCACAGATGCGGCTCAAACCTATCTGGATTCCGACCTTCGTGACAACGTCGGCGACGTTCTTGCGCCTTTCCGCAAGGACAACGTGCGCCTGGACGTCGGTCTGCCCGTTTCTCTCTCCTTTGATCTCGACGGAGTTCCCGAAGGACAACTCATCGACTCCATCAAAGTGGAAGTGGACGAAGATCCTGCTTTTTCCGCGCCGCGCGTCTTTTATCTCGGCGGCGAAAAACGTTCGCTTGACGTGTATTATCTCAAGACCGGAACACAGTATTATTATCGCGTAACAATGGTCTTTTCCGACGGGAACAGCGTCAGTGGCAGCGCGTCTTTTTGCACCGAAAACTCCCCGCGCATTCTCTCGATCGACGGTCTTTACAACGTGCGCGACATCGGCGGCTGGAAAACTTCGAGCGGAAAAGTGATCCGCCAGGGTCTCCTGTTCCGCGGCAGCGAAGTGGACGGAGCGGTCGAGGAGAATTACAGCGTGACCGACAACGGGCTTTTTAACGCCCTGACCGTCCTCGGCATTCGCACAGACCTCGATCTGCGCAGCGAAGAGGATCACCGCGATCACGTCGATGCACTCGGCGCAAACGTGACCCATAAATACTCCGGTGTCAACTCTTACGAAAACGTCTTCAAACCCGAAGAAGCGGAGGCGATGCGAGCCGTCTTCTCCGACCTGGCAAAGCCCGAAAACTACCCGATCTACCTGCACTGTACCTACGGTGCCGACCGAACGGGAACCGTCTGTTTTCTGCTTGAAGCACTGCTCGGTGTCGAGAAGGACGATCTGATTCGCGATTATGAATTGACCGCGCTTGCCCACCCCGCCACCGAGGCAGAGAATCTCGTTTTTTTCCTCGAAACACTCAACGCCTTCCCCGGAAACAACCTCAAAGAAAAAACAGAGAATTACCTACGAAGCATCGGTGTCACAGACGCGGAGATCTCCTCTTTGCGCGAGATCTATCTCGGTTGATCTCACCCCGCCGAAACTCGGCAGAAATATAACGAAAATACACCTTTTTCATAAAATGCAAAACCTCGCGCAACAATGCGAATTCTTGCGCATATATCGTGTAATATATTCTTGACGGAAAGTACTTTTTGTGCTACAATAATATGAGAATCAAACAATAGGGGAATTATTGCCTTTTTTCGCAATCATCTTCCTCGGTCAGTTTGATCACGAAACGATTGGAGAACCGCAGTGAAAAATCCTGTCAACGAACAACTCGCGCAAAACAACACACTTGAAATTGACGTCAAGCGCGTATTCAAAGCCGTCTGGAACCGGTTTTGGCTCGTGGCAATTGCAGCTCTTCTCTGCGCGGCGCTCGCTCTTGTTACAACGATCTACCTGATCACTCCGTTGTATCAGTCCACCGCTACGTTCTACGTCAACAACGGCTCCCTCTCCCTGGGCGGCACCTCCATCTCGCTGTCCTCCGGTGACATCACCGCAGCAAAGAGCCTCGTCGACACCTACATCGTCATTCTCAAATCACGCACCTGTCTGACCGACGTCATCGACTACGCCGGCATTGACATTTCCTACGAAGAGCTCTACTCGATGGTCTCCGCCCATTCCCTCAACGAGACCGAAATCTTTCAGGTCATCGTGACCCACACCGATCCGGCGGAAGCGGAAACGTTCGCAAACGCCATCGCCTACGTTCTGCCCAAGCGTATTTCCAGCATCGTGGAAGGGACTTCCGCCAACGTCGTCGACTACGCGATCCGTCCGGCCGTTCCCAGTTCCCCCAGCCGCGCCAAGAACACCGTCCTCGGTTTTCTCATCGGCGCCGTGCTCTCCACCCTGAGCCTTGCGATCCGAGAGATCTTCGACACCACCATCCGCACCGAGGAGGATCTCGAGCAAGTTGCGCCGCATCCGATCCTCGCTTCGGTACCCGACATGACTGCTTCGTCCAAGGGCGGTTACTACTACGGCTACGGCAAATCGAAGAAGAAATACGCCTACGCCGCAAAAGCCGGA
>JAFQUW010000079.1 GCA_017408325.1 Clostridia bacterium
GACGGCACGCGGCAAAAAAGTCCTAGTCTCCGTCTACAACAGCGGCGCGGGCATCCCCTCCGAGGATCTGCCCTTCGTCTTCGAACGTTTATACAAATCCGACCGTTCCCGCGGCCTCGACAAGACCGGAACGGGACTCGGACTCTTTATCGCAAAGACCATCATCACTCAGCACGCAGAAGAAATCACCGTAAAAAGCGAAGAAGGCGCGTTCTGCGAATTTGCCTTCACACTGCCGCTCGTCTTACCCGCCGGACGCGGGGACGGCCTGCGCACTGACAAAAAGGAGAACTGACTGTGGCCAAACGAACGAGAAAGCAACCAGCCCCCACCCCCGTTGAAACCGAAGTGCAGCCCCTCGACACCGTCGAAGAAGAGACTGCCCCCGAAGCCGAACAGCTCGCCGTCGAAGAAACGGTCGAAGAGTCCGTGCCCGAGGTGACGGAAACGAAGAAAAAGAGCCGTCGCACGCGCAAAAACCGCAAGCAAAAGGAAGCCGAAGAGCCCACCGAGGCCGAAGGCTCCGAAAAGGAAGACGGCGAGGAGGCGGACGATCTCACCGAGGCCGACCCTTACGCTCCCTATCGCTACCGCTGGGAAGCGACGCACCGAGACACGCGAAAGTTTGACTTCCGCCGTTTTCTGATGACACTCGTCACGGTCATCTTTGCACTCGGAACGGTGGCTCTGGCGATCCTCACCTTCCTCCACTTCACCGCGCCGCCCGCGACGCAAGCCCCGCAGGAAGAAGAGAAAAAGCCTACCTCCTCCATCGTGCTGGAATCCGTCGCCCCCAAGGACGTCGAAGACGCACTGACCGTGCAGGAGATGATCAAGAAGGTCAAACCCTCCGTCGTCGGCATCGAAGTCACCAAGAACGACAACACCTCCGGCGTTGCCACGGGTCTCATCGTCCACAAGGACGGCTACATCCTCACGAACCGCCACGTCATCCAGGATTCCAAGGAGATCGTGGTCCACGTTTCCAACAAACAGACCTATCCCGGAAGCGTCATCGGCACCGATGAACTCTCCGACATTGCCGTCGTGCGCATCCACAACGCCGAGGGGCTGAAGGCCGCGAAACTCGGCGACTCTTCTCTCGTGCGTCAGGGCGACTGGGTGGTCGCGCTCGGCACACCCGGCAGTCTGGAATTCTCCGCCTCCGCGACGCTCGGCATCGTCTCCGGCACCGACCGCCGCGTCCAGATGAAGGGCGAGGGCGACGTGTCCAAGACCTTCACCGTCATCCAGACGGACGCATCCATCAACCCCGGCAACTCCGGCGGCCCGCTCGTCAACGTCTACGGACAGGTCATCGGCATCAACAGTATGAAACTCTCCAACGACTCCTACGAGTCGATCGGCTTTGCTCTGCCCATCAACGGCGTCATCTCGATCGCCAATCAGATCATCGAGGGCGGCCGCGTCGAGGAACGACCCGAGGAAGACTTCGTGGTTGGCGGCACCGTGCTCGGCGCAAATCTTGAGTACTTCTCCCCCTACGACGCGCAGGAAGCGGGCCTGACCCCCGGCGCCTACGTCCTCACGGTGGATCAGGACGGCCCGGCGGAACTGGCCGGTCTGCGCCGCGGCGACATCGTGACCGTCTTTGACGAAAAGCCCGTCACGTCCCTTGCCGTCATCACCGAAACACTCGCCGAAAAGAAGGCGGGCGACAAGATCACCCTCGAAATCCTGCGCGGACGCGAGACCAAGACCATCAAGGTCTCCCTCGCCGCCTACGTCGGCGAAGCGGCGTAAACGCGAAATGAATCATAAAACAGAAGCACGCTTTCGCGTGCTTCTGTTTTTGTTTTGATTCTTCTTTTTTCTTTCAAGAGAAAGAAAAAAGA
>JAFQUW010000080.1 GCA_017408325.1 Clostridia bacterium
ACGGACAAAGAGGCTCAGGAGTTCACCAAGGAAGTGCTCAACCATATGCGTGAGCGTCTCTCCGACTATCAGGAAGCCTACGGCGATCTCTACAACCTCGAGGCGACTCCTGCCGAGTCCACCTCTTACCGTCTGGCAAAGCACGACAGAAAGCACTATCCGGACATCATCACCGCCTCCGACACCGAGGATGCCACCCCGTACTACACCAACTCCTCGCATCTGCCCGTCGGCTACACCGCGGACATCTTCGAGGCGCTGGACATCCAGGATGAGCTGCAGACTCTCTACACCTCCGGCACCGTCTTCCACGCTTTCCTCGGCGAGAGACTGCCCGACTGGCAGGCGGCGGCGAAGCTCGTGCAGAAGATCGCGCAGAATTTCCGTCTGCCGTACTACACGATGTCCCCGACCTACTCTGTCTGTAAGTCTCACGGTTACATCACCGGCGAGGTCTATACCTGCCCCGAGTGCGGAGAGAAGACCGAGGTCTACAGCCGCATCACCGGCTACTACCGCCCCGTTCAGAACTGGAATGACGGTAAGAGCCAGGAGTTCAAGGAGAGAAAACTCTACGACGTGGAGAACTCCGTGTTGCGTCACGAGGGCGTGATCGACGCCGCCCCCTGCGACTGCGAGAAGGTGACGGCCGAAAACGCGAAGGAAGTCTTCCTCTTCACCACGAAGACCTGCCCGAACTGCAAGATGGCGAAGACCTTCCTTGATCAGGCGGGTGTCAAATACACCGTTGTCGACGCGGAAGAGGACGTGGATGCGACGAAGAAGTTCGGCGTCAGTCAGGCACCGACGCTCGTCGTGACCGACGGAGATGCGTTCACGCGTTACGCGAACGCCTCCGAGATCAAGAAATACACCAAGGCGTAAAACAGATGAATGATATCCTGATCATAGGAGCGGGAATGGCGGGGCTTACCTCCGCCATTTACGCTGTCCGCGCAGGGAGAAGCGTGCTCGTGTTGGAGCGCGAGGGCATCGGCGGTCAGATCGCCACGAGCCCCAAGGTGGAAAATTACCCTGCCGCCGCGTCCATCTCGGGTGCGGAGCTTTCCGATCGCCTCTTTGAGCAGGCGACGAGTCTCGGTGCCGAACTTGATTTCGGTGACGTGACGAGCGTTGAGAAGACCGAGACCGGCTTCGTTGCGCACACCGAAGACGGTGATTTTGAAGCCAGAAGCGTGATCATCGCCTCCGGCGTGCACCATCGCAAGCTTGGCACTCCCCGTGAGGAGGAGCTGTTCGGTCGCGGCGTCTCGTATTGCGCCGTGTGCGACGGAGCCTTTTATAAGGGAAAGCGCGTCGCCGTCGTCGGAGGAGGGAACACCGCTCTGTCCGCCGCCGTATTTCTCGCGGGCATCTGTGCGGAGGTCACGCTCATCCACCGCCGCGATGAATTTCGTGCGGAGCGTTACCTTGTCGAACAGGTCAAGAAACTCGAGAACGTCCGCATCGTCACCCCGGCGACCGTGGAAGAACTGCTCGGCGAGGACAAGCTTTCGGGCCTGCGTCTGTCAAACGGCGAGGAACTCGCCCTTGACGGCCTCTTCGTCTGCATCGGAAAAGTGCCGGACAATGCGGCGTTTTCCGCGCTCGTCGATTTGACGGAGGACGGATTCATCGACGCGGGTGAGGACTGCCACACCCGAACCGAGGGTGTTTTTGTGGCGGGTGATTGCCGCAAGAAGGAAGTGCGCCAGCTCACCACCGCCGCCGCGGACGTATGCGTTGCCGCACTGGGTGCCTGCGACTATTTGAACCGCTTTTCATAAAAAGAAAAACGCCGCCGCAAGGCGGCGTTTTGCCCAACTGAATCGACCGAAAAGGAGACTGGTATGGCGCGCCGCTCGGGACAGAAGATCAAACTTTTTTCGCTTCTTGAGATCCTTTGGAAACAGACGGATGAGGAGCACCCGCTTTCTTTGACGGAGCTGATCTCCGCTTTGGAGGCGCGTGGCATTTCTGCGGAGAGAAAGAGCCTCTACAGCGACTTCGAGGCACTGGAATCCCTCGGATTTTCCGTTGAGTGCGTGCGCGGGAAAACGGTGGCGTATTACCTCTCTTCGCGCCCTTTCGAGCTTGTGGAACTCAAACTGTTGGTCGACGCGGTGCAGTCCTCGAAGTTCATCACCGAGAAAAAGAGTGCACAGCTCATCTCGAAGCTGGAGAGTCTCGTCAGCCGCCACGAGGCAACCGCTCTTGCGCGTGAAGTGCACGTGGCAGGGCGCATCAAGGCGATGAACGAGAGCATCTATTACAGCGTGGACGAGATCCAACGCGCCATCGCGCAGAACCGAAAGATCTCCTTTCAGTATTTCAGTTGGGACACCGAGAAGAACCGCGTGCTGCGCCGCGACGGAGAACGTTACCTCGTCAGTCCGTATCTTTTGCTCTGGGACGACGAGAATTACTACCTCGTCGGCTTTGAAGAGGAGAAGCAGAAGATGTTGCATTTCCGCGTCGACAAGATGCTTCGCATCGAACTTTGCGAAGAGGAGCGGAGCGGAAAAGAGGCCTTCGAAAAACTGGATCCCACACGCTACACGCGCCGCGTCTTTTCGATGTACGGCGGCGAGGAAGAGTACGTCACCCTGCGGCTTTCCAATGTACTCGTCGGTGTCATCCTCGACCGCTTCGGACGGGAGGTGCCCCTGATGCGCGACGGGAAGGACCACTTCACCGTCACCGTGCCCGTGCACGTCAGTCCGCAGTTCTTCGGCTGGCTTGCCTCGCTCGGTGCAGACGCGCGCGTCCTCGCACCAAGACAGGTTCTTGCCGACTATACGACGTATCTGAAAGCGACTATCCAGGCGCAGGAATAAAAAACAAAAAACACAGAAAAAAGAAGCACGCTTTTGCGTGCTTCTTTTGTTTTTTTCTTTTCTCGAAAAGGTAGAAGAGAAAAAACACCTATCGCAAACGGCACCCGCGTTTTGGGTGCCGTTTGTGTGAAAGGCTTGAAATTTTCTTTTTCCCGTCTCGGCTTTTCTTTTGCTTCTTTTCTTTTCTCGAAAAGAAAAGAAGAGAAAGGATCCATTCTTACAGCGGACGGCCGGTCCAGGTGTGCGGCGGCTTCGTGGGATCAAACGCGTGCGGCAGATACAGACCCTCGGCAAAGGCCACGCGGTGGCTGATGACGTCGTCCTTAAACTCGGTCGCGTCGCGCTCGTAGGCAGTCTTCGACGCTTCGTCGCCCTCCTCCCATCGTTCGCGCCAGGTCGCGCACAGCGTCCAGTAGCGGAAGGAGAGGTAACTGCGCTCCATGCGTTCACGAAGCACGGAATCCTTGGTCACGCGCAGTGCCTTGCGCCAGAGCTCGGCGCCCTTTTCCATGAACTCGCGGTCGTCGCGCGGGATCATCGAGTCGCACTTGGGGTTGGAGTACTGACCTGCCGGCGGCACGTAGAAGCCGAAGTGGTTGCCCTCGACGTGGGCGGCCTTTTCCATCAGGTTGATGTAGGAGCGGATGTGGCGCCAGCCGCGGCCGTAGTAGGCCGCGAGGAATTCGTCCATGTGGCGGTAGTACTCGGCCTTCTTCATGCCCGGATTCCAGAGCAGTTTGGAGGCGAGGTAGCAGCGCAGCTCGCCGAACTCACCGGAGAGGTCGGAGTTGCCCTGCAGGAAGAGACGGCGCGTGCCGGCCTTCTTGTGGAAGGCGCAGTTTTTGCGCATCACTTCAAAGTTTGCCTGCGGCGCCATATAGAAGGCGAAGTCCGTCGTGTAGTCCCAGACGGAGACGTTCTTGGAGACCTTGCCCCAGCCGCGCACGTTGGCGGCAGCCTTCTGGTTCGGGTCGATGCCGCAGAACATGTGGCCGTGGCAGTTCGGATCGTCAAAGGAGTGCGCGTGGCAGACGCGGATCAGGCACAGACGCGCACCGACGTTGTCGGGCACCTTGACACCCTTCGAGGGCGGTGTCTGGGTGTAGTGATAGGCGAGCATCTCAAAGGTGACGTCGGGGAACTCGTCCTTGTAATGATCGGCGATCTTGGTGACGAACTTTAAGTAGTTGTCCGTCGGCGTACCCTGCGCACGGCAATTTTTGCAGCGGCAGTAGCCGTTTGAGTTGTCGTTCTGGGAGATGGAGATGAGGCGCGGATTCGGCTCACTGCGCAGCCACTCGCCGACCTTCTCGGTGCAGATGCGAAGGACCTCGGGATGCGTCAGGCAAAGCTCCTCCTGGCCCTCGATGGGCGGGGTATTCTCGCCCTGCGCGTCCTCGCCGTTGATGTCGGCGAAGTACTCGGGGTGATCGGGGTAGTCGCGCTTCAACATGAAGTCGTCGAAGGTGTGACAGCCGTGTCCCTTGACGTAGTTGATCGCGCCGCCGTAGTTGTGGGAGATAGCAAGTCCCGCGTTGATCTTGCGCTTGGGCGCCCAGTTGGAGTCATAGCCGCCGAGCCACGAGGTCTGGCGGAAGATGAACTGCGGGGAGAAGACGTGCTTGCCCTCGGGGATGTCGATGCCGTCGGAGGGGTTGCAGACTTCGAGTGAGGGCGTGAAGAAGCGCCAGCCGAGGAAGTCCTCGAGGAAGGTAAATACGGCGTAGACGGGGCCGCGGCGACCGCTTCCGGTCAGGTGGACGTTGCCGTCCTTGATTTCAATGTAGGTGGAGTCTTCGGAGAGTTCGGACACGTCGGGGTTCTTCGAGCAGGGGCCGATGATCAACTCGTGCGTATCCTTCATCCACATACCGCGGTGGATCGGGCAGATCGCACCCGTGGCGAAGGCAATGTAACGCTGCAACACGTGCGCCATGTGCCCGTAAGCACCGGGGATCATACGGTCGTAGCAGATGTGGTACTGTTCAATCGGAATACCCGCGATCTTGAAATTCTTCACGGGACAGGGTCGGCGCGTATCCATAGTGGGACACCTCCTAAAGTTGATACGCTCAGTATAGCCGATTTTGCCGCCAAAATCAAGCAAGTTTTTCATTTTTTTTCATATATTTTGACTGAAAACCACTCGGAAAGGAATGGAACATGCACACAGTTCTTTCTCGCTTGACCCATACCGAACGCATCCGTTTGAGACGGGGGGCGATCCTGCTTTTTACCCTCGGCTTGCTGTTTCTTCTTTGCGTCTCGTATTTCAACGCACGGCTTGCGCCGATCGTGGCGGAGCTCGCGGCGGAAAAAGCACGCGCTCTGGCGATCGGTGCAGTGGATCAGGCGCTGGAGGAGACTCTTTCTTCGACCGAGGAGCTCATCCGTCCGGGCTACGACGACCGCGGCAGACTGTCGATCCTCACCTGTGACAGCGCGGCGGCGAACCGCTTGCGCACCGCCGCGAGTAAGGCGGTGAATTCCGCCTTGTCCGAAGCGGAATACGGGACGCTTTCCGTGCCCCTCGGAAGCCTCCTTGACTCGCCCTTCCTCGTCGGTCGCGGGCCGAAGATCTCCGCGCGGGTCTTGCCGCTCTCCAATGCCGTCGTCACCCTCTCCGATTCCTTTACCTCGGCGGGGATCAACCAGACTCTCTTCTCCCTTAGCGTGAACGTCTCCGTCGAGATCTCCGTTGTCATGCCTTTGAAGAGCCACGCCGCCACCCTTGACTTTTCCTGCCCCGTCACCCAGCTCATCATCGCGGGCGACGTGCCGCAGGTCTACCTCGGCACGTAGGGGGAGGGGATGTTCTTTTCTTCTTTCGCGAGAAAGAAGAAAAGAACCAAAAGAAGAAAGCGGAATCGAGAAAGAAGGTAGCGAGCGTCAAACACAAAACGGGCCCAAACAACGGCCCCGTTTTGCGGCGAAGAAAGGCAAGAGAGTCGCAAAACAACGCGAGTTTGAATCCCTGTTTGAAGAAAGGAAAAACGAGTGTGATCTCTTTGCGATTGGCGTTTGACTTTGCGTGGGGATTGTGGTATAATTCTCTATCATCAAATCTCGCCCGAAACAAGGGCAAAAAGGACGTTTTTTATGGAGCCGTTATCTCTGAATACCCTGCGCGAGCGTTACCTCGCATTTTTCGAATCCAAAGGACATCTTCGCCTTCCGTCGTTCTCCCTGATTCCGCAGAACGACCCGTCGATCCTTTTGATCCCTGCCGGTATGGCACCGCTGAAGCCGTACTTTACGGGTGCCGAGGAGCCGCCGCGTCGCCGCGTCACCACCTGCCAGAAGTGCATCCGCACCCCTGACATCGAGAGTGTCGGCATCACGGCGCGCCACGGTACGTTTTTCGAGATGCTCGGAAACTTCTCCTTCGGGGACTATTTCAAGCGCGAGGCGATCACTTGGGCTTGGGAATTTTTCACCGAGGACTTAAAGATCCCCAAGGATCGCCTGTATCCCTCCGTCTATCTGGAGGACCGCGACGCCGAAGAGATCTGGACGAGCCTCGGCGTGGATCCTTCCCGCATCGCACATTTCGGCAAGGAGGACAATTTCTGGGAGCACGGTTCCGGCCCTTGCGGCCCCTGCTCCGAGATCTACTTTGACCGCGGTGAAGAATACGGCTGTGGCAAGCCCGACTGCAAGGTCGGTTGCGACTGCGACCGTTACATCGAGGTCTGGAACATCGTCTTTACACAGTTTGACTCCGACGGGAAAGGCACCTACACCCCCCTCGAACATCCGAACATCGACACGGGTATGGGTCTGGAGCGTCTCGCCTGCGTGATGCAGGGCGTCGACAACATTTTTGAGGTCGACACCGTGCGCCGCATCCGCGAGCACGTCTGCGCCATTGCGGGTAAGACCTACGGCGAGGATGACAAGACCGACGTCTCCATTCGCGTCATCACGGATCACATCCGCTCCACCGTCTTCCTCATTTCCGACGGCGTCATTCCCACCAACGAGGGAAGAGGCTACGTGCTTCGCCGCATCCTGCGCCGTGCCGCACGCCACGGAAAACTCCTCGGCATCGAGGGCAAGTTTTTGACCGACCTCGTGGAGACCGTCATCAGCCAGAACGAGGGCGCTTATCCCGCCCTGCGCGAGCGCGCGGACTACATCTGCCGCGTCGTCTCCACCGAGGAGGACAGCTTCGCCAAGACGATCGACAAGGGTCTCGTGCTTCTCTCGGGCATCCTCGACGAGCTTTCCGAGAAGGGTGAAACGACCCTCGCCGGTGACGCCTGCTTCAAGCTGTACGACACCTACGGATTCCCGATCGACCTGACCCGCGAACTTTCCGCCGAACGCGGTATCGCCATCGACAAAGAGGGCTTTGACGCCCTGATGAAGGAACAGCGCGACCGCGCCCGCGAGCGGATGAAGAAGGCGGGCGGCTGGGACGAAGTGATGAGCGGCGACCAGATGGATCTTGCCGCGACCGAATTCGTCGGCTACACCGAGTCCTCGTGCGAAGCGAAGGTGCTCGGCATTCTGACTGCGGAAGGAACGGTCGATGCCGCAAGCGAAGGGGAAGTGACCCTCGTCTTCTCCAAGAGCGTCTGCTACGCCGAAGGCGGCGGACAGATCGGTGATACGGGAAGTGTGACTTCCTCCGGCTTTTCCGCGAAGATCACCGACACGCAGAAGACGTCTGCGGGCGTCTTCCTGCACACGGCCGTGATCGAATCGGGTGTGGTCAGCGTCGGGGATACGGTCACCGTGACCTTTGACGCCGCCCGTCGCGCGGCGATCCGCAGAAACCATTCCTCCGTGCACTTATTGCAGGCGGCACTGCGCGCCGTACTCGGCAGCCACGTCGAGCAGGCGGGCTCCTACGTCGACGAGCATCGCGCCCGTTTTGACTTCAAGCATTTCACCGCCCTCACCGAGGACGAGCTTTCCCGCGTGACGGCGCTCGTGAATGAAAAGATTTTGGAAAACCTCCCCGTCGAGACACTCGTGACCGACGTGGAGAGTGCCAAGAAGAGCGGCGCAATGGCGCTCTTCGGTGAAAAATACGGCGACACGGTTCGCGTGCTTCGGATGGGCGACTTCTCCGTGGAGCTCTGCGGCGGTACGCACGTGTCCTCCACCGCCGAGATCGGTCTGTTCACCCCCGTCAGCGAGACGGGCATCTCCGCCGGCGTGCGCCGCATCGAAGCGGTGACGGGCTTGAATTTCCTCGCGCTCTATCAGTCGGAGCTTTGTGCTTCCGCCGAGACCGCGCAGGCACTCAAGTGCCCCAACCGCCACGAAAACGCAAAGAAGGCGTCCGAACTCTCCGCCGCGTTGTCCGCGGAAAAGAAGACGGTCGCCGCTCTGCGTGAAAAACTCGCCGCGGCTTCCGTTTCCGAACTGGAAGCGCAGATCGTGACGGGTGAGAAGGCGGACCGCCTCTTTGCGACCTTGACCGATACCACACCCGAGGCAATGCGTCTTTTGTGTGACCTTTTGAAGGATCGCCACAGCCGTCTGTGCGCGGTGCTCTGCACCGTTTCCGACGGAAAGGTGCTCTTCTCCGCCTCCTGCGGAAAAGACGCCGTCGCAGCCGGTCTCTCTGCCGGTACGATCCTCAAGACCATCTCGCCCTTGTGCGGCGGTGGCGGCGGCGGCCGTCCCGACAGTGCACAGAGCGGCGGTAAGAATCCGGATGGCATCCCTGCCGCCCGAGCGAAGTTTGAAGAACTTGCCACCCTGTAAACAAAAAAGGAACGAATATGAACGATTGCATTTTCTGTAAGATCGTGGCGGGTGAGATCCCGTCGAAGAAGGTCTATGAGGATGAAAAAGTCCTCGCGTTTTACGACCTCAATCCGCAGGCTCCCGTGCACGTGCTCGTGATCCCCAAAAAGCACGTCACTTCCGCGCTTGACGTCAACGAGGACAACGCTTCTGACGTTGCCGCGGTGTTTTCCGCCGTGCCGAAGATCGCCGAGTCCCTCGGCGTGGCGGCGGACGGCTTCCGTCTCATCACGAACACCGGACGTCACGCTTGCCAGTCGGTCAAGCATATGCACTTCCATCTGATCGGCGGCGTTCAGCTGTCGGAGAACATCCTCTGATGCCGACCGTCATCGGAGCAAAAGAGTGTAAGGCGCGCCTGTCGGCTCAACCCACAGGCGCTTACCTCTTTTTCGGGGAGGAAGAGCACTTAAAGCGCGTCTACCTCTCCCGTTTTCGCGCTCTGGTGACGGAGAATCCCGAGTTCAATACCACCCGTCTGGAGGTTGGGGAGAGCGATCCCGTCGGAGAGATCGCGTATGAAATGGGGCGTCTGCCCTTTCTGTCCGAGATGCGTTTTCTCGACGTGCGCGGACTTGCTCTGCACCGCCTGTCCGATAAAGAGGTCGAGCGATTCCATGCCCTGCTCGCCGACTGCCCCTCGGATTTGATCTGCATCTTTTACTTCTTTGAATGTGACCTTCCCTTTGCGGGGACGATCCCGAAATCGCAAAAAAAGCTAAAAGACTTACCCGTGTTCAAGAATCTGCCCGAGGGTGTGACGGTGGTGAATTTCACGCACCCGACGGCGTCGGAACTCTTTGCCTACTACGACGCGAAGTTCAAAAGCCGCAAGGTGTCTGCCGCGCGTGAGATCGTGGAACTGTTTTGCGCGCGCGCAAAAGGGAATATGACGCTTCTGGAAAACGAGAGCGAAAAGCTCGTTGCCCTTGCGCTCTCGGGCGACGGAGTCCTGACGCGCGAAATGATCGACGAAGCCCTCCCCGAGCTTTCCGAGACGATGATCTACAAGCTCTCCGACGCCGTGGAAAACGCCGACGCCGCACGCGCGATCTCGGAGTATCGTATTTTGAGGACGATGAAGTTTGAGCCGATCCCGCTTCTCGCGTCCCTCGCCCGAACGGTGGCGAATCTCTCGATCGCGCGCGGTGCTCTCTCGGAGATGGAAGCGGAGAAACAGTTCGGCATCAAGCCCTACCGTTTTCGCGCGCTGAAAGCCCGTGCGGCAAAGCTTTCCGCAGCCTCTCTCGCCTTCTGTCAGGCGATGGTCAGCGACGTGGATCGCAAATTGAAGAACACTGCCCTTGACGCTGACGTGATGCTGGAGACGCTCATCGTGCGCCTGTGCACCACCCTCGGAGGTCGTGCGTGATCGCGCTCTCTCGCGCCGTGGTCGTCGAGGGAAAATACGACCGCGCCCGTCTGTCTTCCGTCGTTGACGCACCGATTTTGCAGACGGACGGCTTCGGCGTCTTCCGTGATCGGGCGACCCGCACTCTTCTGCGCCGTTACGCCAAGGAGCGCGGGCTCATCGTTCTGACGGATTCGGATGCCGCCGGACGCCTGATCCGCGGACACATTGAGTCCATTGTCGGAAAAGACGCCGACGTCGTACATCTGTATATCCCGAAGGTACGGGGAAAGGAACGCCGCAAAACCGCCCCGTCCAAAGAGGGTCTCCTCGGCGTGGAGGGGATGGAAGACGAGGTGCTTCTTGCGCTGTTTTCCCGTTACGAGGCTTGTAAGGGAGAAGAAAAAGAGCCCCTGACCCGTGCGGAACTGTACGAGTGGGGACTCTTTGGAAGAGAGGATTGCACCGAGCGTCGACGACTCGTTCTGCAGGCGATGGAGTTGCCCGAGGACCTCGGTGTCAACCGACTCGTCGACGCGATCAACTTCTTTTACGGAAAAGAGAAGTTTGAAGCGCTGTGTGAGAAGCTGTTTTACTCGGATAAGAACGAATAATAGTCTGTGTTTCGCTTGCCGAAGAATTCTTCGGCAAGCGTTTTTTTCTGCACCTTTTCCGCCTTCTCGCGCGAGAAGGGCAAAAACGGCGCGGAGAGCAGTGCGTAGCGAAGCGCATCGGGTGCATGCGTGAATTCGTGCGGTGCAGTTGCCGCGTCCTCGGGGACGTTTTTGTCAAACTGCAGTTTCGGCAGACAGTGCAAAAGCTCTGTGCAGGTGGAGAAGATCTGCAAAAACGGCGTGCCGTCAAAGGCTTTCGTCTGCAAAAATTCGCGCACCCGTCGCCAGCCCGGAATGCGCGCGTTGTCGGCACGGTTGAGGTGGGAGAGACCGGCGGAGGTGAGGATCTCAAAGCCGCCGCGTCCGCTCTCCTGACGGCGACCGGCAAGATCGGGCGGCGCGAGGAAGAATCGCGCCGACGGGCTTTTGTTCCTCCGACCGATCTCCTCGGCGGCACGCGAGAGAATGAGATCGCTTTGGCAAAACTCGCGGCAGACGTAGAGGTGGCTCTTGTCGGGAGGGTAGGCGAGCCACAGACAGGCAGTGCGGTCGAGGCCGTAGTCAAACGCGGCAAAACAGCCCCAGTCCTCGGGGATCTCAAACGGGTCACAGGCGTGCTTTTCGCGGTCGAATTCGGGGAAGAACTGCCCCTCGAAGACGTCCCAGTTTCCGTGGAGCATCGCCTGGCGGCGGATCGGCGGAAGTGCCTGCAGGGCTTTGACGTAGTCGGGATTTTTTTGCATGATGTACTCGTTGTCCCAGACGTGCGCAGGGATGAAGCGGTAGTCTTCCTCCCGTTCGCCTTCGCGGTAGATGCGGTCGATGAACAGTCGCTTGACCCACGCGTGCCCGACGCCGCCGGGATTGCAGGTGAAGTACATCCGCGGGACGAAGTCACCCTTGAGATTTCCCGAGAGACGGTTGCACTCGGTGAGCGCGAGGTATTGCTCTTCGGAAAACTGCGTCGCTTCCTCCATTCCGATCACCTCGTAGGCCTGTCCCTGATACTGAAGCACGTCGCTGTCGGCTGAAAGGTAGCCGAGTTTGATGCGGCTCTGGTTTCGGAAGGTGAACTCCTTCGTGCTTTCTCGGTAGGAGGCGAGCCCCTTGAGTTCGCGGCGAAGCGGGTTGATGTGATTTTCCCGCAGCTCGGGAAGCGTGCGGCGCAGAAGCAGGATCTGAATGCCGGGGTATTTGAGCGCGAGCATACAGAGCTTTTTTCGCATGGCGTAAGATTTTCCGCCGCCTCGCGCGCCCCCGTAGGCGATGCGCTTTTCGCGCGCCTCAAAAAACGCGACCTGCACGGGGTACGGGCGGATGGAAGAAAGAAAACGTTCGGTTTTTGTCATAAGGTACTTGACAAGTCCTTTCGGTTTTGGTATAGTCTGTGTGTACACAGGGGTGCTGCCTGACGGCGGCTGAGATGAGGTACGAGCCTCGAACCCTTTGAACCTGATACGGTTAATACCGGCGCAGGGAGTCATATCTGGCTTTTCTTCCGCATGGTGTTGCCGTGCGGAATTTTCTTTTTAGGAGGTTTCAGTATGAAACAACTTTCCGTACGCCGCCTGACCACGACCGCCATTCTGATCGCCATCTCGGTGATCCTCGCCTTTTTGAGCGATGCGCTCGGTCTTCGTCTGCCCTTTGGCGGCTCTCTCACCCTGGCGAGTATGTTGCCGCTCGTCGTCGCGTCCTACCTTTACGGTGTCCGTTGGGGACTGGCCACCTCGTTCGTCTATGCGCTAATGCAGATGCTCATTTTGAGCTGGCACACCGTTTCCGCGTTTTTCATCCCGGGAAGCGATTCGTACACCGCTCTGTGGCAGGCACTTCTCATCTGCCTGATCGACTACGTCATCGCCTATACGGTGATCGGCTTTTCGGGCAGTGTGCGTCGACTGAAGAAAAAAGTCGCGCTTCCGCTCGGCGCCTTCATCGGTCTGTCGCTTCGCTACCTCGCGCACGTCGTCTCCGGTGCGATCTTCTACGGCGCGTGGGCCGAGTGGTTCTTCGAGGAGGGGAGCGAGCTTCCCGCGTCGTTCAACGTGTTTTTCTTGGAGAACTTTTCGGGAGCGGGTCTCTCGATCGCGTATTCTGTGGTCTACAACGGACTGTATCTGATCCCCGAGATCATTCTGACGACGATCTGCGCGGCGGCGATCGCGTTTCTGCCGCAGATCTCCCGCGAAGAAGCCTGACTATTTTGCCCAGGAGTCAAACGACTCGGGAAAGGCTTCGGCCTCTCCTGCGGCTTCCTGCTTCCACCGCGGAAAATTGACGGACAAAAACAGCTTTGTCCCCGAGAAGCTTTCCTTGTAGAAGAGCTTTTCCTCCGCATATTCTTCAATGGCCAAAAGTGCCGAGGCGATCGCCTCGGCACTTTTTTCATCCGTTTGTGCCATCATCTCTTCCCGAGAGCAGAAGCCGAGCGCACGCGCAAGCCCCGTGACCGTCATCGGGCGCGTCACCTCGTAGAGAGGTCTTCCGCCCGCGTCGCACAGGTGCGTGCCGTCTTTTGCGAGCACCGGCGTCTTGCGGCTTTTGAAATAGGCGTCGATCTTCGACTGCAGGTATTTGTATTTACGCATAAAATGCTCCTTTTTACCGTTTGATGCGAGGGTAGTGCCGCCGTGGGCTGACAGTCAATGACGCGCTTTTGCTGTTTTGCATATACCGATAGAAACGGCAAAAAGGAGGGCGAAGAGAATGGTGGTGACCTCGATGGTTCTGGAGATCTTTTCGGATGAAGAACGAACGCACCTGTCCGACGAGGTGCTCTACGGTCATTCGGTGGGGGTCTTGGAGCGGCGAACAGACGGTCTTTTCAGAGTCGTCACCGAGCAGGGACACGTGGGCTTTTGCGATCCGTTCTGCCTTTGGGACGTCGACGCGGAGAAAGGCGCGTACCGCGTCCACTACCGCACGGACGTTCTCGCTTCTGCGGAGATCACCGCGACGAAAGTGATGACTCTTCCGCGTTTTGCGCACGTCTCGGTGGAGGCGGATTGCGATGCCTTCTACCGCGTGCGCCTGTTTGACGGGCGTGAGGGCTACGTGCACCGTGCGCATCTTTTGCCGCCGAAAACGGGGGAGGCGACGCCCGACGAGGTCTGTGACACGGCGCTCTCGCTTCTCGGCGTCCCGTACCGTTACGGCGGCCGCAGTGCCGTCGCGCTCGACTGTTCGGGGCTTGTCTCGCTTGCCTTCGGCTTTTGCGGCGTCGTCTTGCCGCGCGACACGGCGGACCTCGCCGCGCTCCCCGAGGTGCCTGCCGAAACGGCACGGCGCGGAGATCTCGTCCTCTTTGACGGACACGTGGGGATTCTCCTGACCCGGACGCGTTTCGTGCACGCCTCCGCCTCCTTCGGCTTCGTTGCGATCTCCTCTTTGGACAAGCGTGATTCGCTTTACGACCTTGTCCACGCGCCGTGCGGCTTCACCGTCCGCCGCGTATTCTAGTGCCTTTTTTCTTCTTCTTTTCTTTTCGAGAAAAGAAAAGAAGCAAAAGAAAAGCGATACGAAAAAAGATGGGCGTCACGCACAAACGCCCCAAAACAATGGATTTTGTTTGCGATCATCTGCCGCAAAATGCGCCCACGATCTACGGGCGCATTTTGTACCTGACGCTCTCTTTTTGGCTGTCCCCCCTTTGCTTTCTTCTTTTGGTTCTTTTCTTCTTTCGCACGAAAGAAGAAAAGAACACCCAAACAATCAAAAACAAACAGAAAAACCGCCAAGGTTTCCCTTGGCGGTTTTGTGATAAACTTGTAATTCGCCGGCAGTTTCTTCTTCCTTTTTCTGTTCTTCCATCGCTTCGCGCTCGGCAAGCCAGGCTTCGTTTTTCTCGAGATAGTTCGGGATGGACGCGTCACGGAAGCTCACCGTACCGAAGCCGGTCTTGGAGATGCCGGAGAGCTGACCGGAGGTCAGATAGCAGTTCGACCAGAAGGCGATCGGGATGACGGGCATCTCGTCGAGCAGCAACGTTTCCATCTCGTGGAGGAGCTTCGTGCGCTCGCTGCGATTGGTCGCGGCGTGCACCGCGTCGGCCAGTTCATTGTAGGCCTTGTTGTCGAAACGGGTCATATGAGGATTGGTGAATTCGCCGTCGACGTCGATGTAGTTGCCGGAGAACTTGGTGGCAAACGGCATCAGGAAGGAGTAGGCGGTGGAGGAGAGACTCTGATAATCCAGAAGGAGGATGTCGAAGGTCTGTGCATTCAGAATGTTGTTGTAGATCTTTTCGCTGGAGGCAGAGACGGTGACCTTGAGGCCGATGCTCTTCCATGCCTGTGCAATCTTTTCCGCGACGGTCTGATATTTGGCGCGCACGGTGAGCGTCAGTTCCTGCGAGAGATTCTTGCCTTTGAGAAGGGCTTTCGCCGCATCCAGATCCGCGGCGGTGGCGAGGAGATCGCCGCCGTTCTTGCGGAAGGAGGAGCCGTTGGAGGAGTCAAACACGCCGTTTGCCACGAAGCCGGTCGCGGGGCTTGCTGCGTAACCGAAGGCGGCGGCAAGCGCTTCACGGTCGAGGGCGAGGGACATGGCCTGACGAACAGCCTTGTCGGAGAGCAATTCGTTTTCGTTGTCTAAAAACAGGGTCGCGGTGGCGAGGAGATCGTCGCGACGGATGTCGCCTTCCAGACTTTCCGCACCCTCGGGGATGTTGTCGACGTCGACGTAGTAGAGCTCGTCGGAGACATACTCGTTCCAGTTCTGCACACGGGAGTTCGTGTAGTCGATGTGGAGTTTGGCGGGCTTGACGTAGGTGTTCGGATTCTGGTTCTCACCGGGATCCAGAGAGAGCAGATAGTTGGAGGACTTGTCAAGCGAGTACTCTTCTTTGGTCATGGCACTCAGCGAGAACTGACCGCAGGAGAGGAAGTTTTCGGTGGAGGTGGCCCAGGAATCCGCAAAGTCACCCACAACGTCGTAACGAAGCGGAACAAGGGCGGGACTGGCCACGGTCTCGAGGAAGAGGTCGAGGTCGATCTTCTTTTCGAGTTCGACGCGCAGGGTGAAGCGGTTGGGAGCGGACACGCCGAGGGAGTCGGGCGTCATCTCACCGCTCTTGACTTTCGCGGCGTTCTTGATGTCGTAGAGCAGACAGGCGGCGGGAGAGGCACTTGCCGGGGAAAGCAGGCGCTTCCAGGCGTAGACGAAGTGGTCGGCAAGCAGGGCGCGGCCGTCACTCCAATGGCTGTCTTTGAGCGTGAATTCAATGAAATATTCCCCGCGCTCGTCGTTGAAATCGGTGGTCCACTTTTCTGCGAGGCCGCCGGAGACGGAGCCGTCCTCGTTGACCACGGTCAAGCCCTCGAAGAGCAGAGTGGTGTACTTGAAGACGTCTTTGTCGTAGATGAGAGCAGAGGGGTCGAGATTCGCCTCGGCTTCGGTGAGATAGACCGGAATGATCGCGCCGCGGTCATCGGGGTCGAAGGCGCAGGATGCCAGGGCAGACAGTGCCATCACCGCACACAGAGTAAGCGCAACAAAACGTTTCATGAGAATCCTTTCTGCGGCTGTGGAGCCGCAAACAAAAAACTACAAATTATTATAGCACAACCGCGCGAATATTTCAATTATTCGCGCGAAAATTTTTTCACACAAAAAAACGGGGTAAAAACCGCGTTACGGTAAGATGGCGACCTCGTGGGGAGTTTTCGAAAACGCGCAGACGTCCAAGGTCGGATCGATTTCGAGAAGGACGCGTTCCGCGGCCTCGCAGAAGACGATCTCCGAGCCGAAGTGCCCTGCTTCGATCACCGTTTTTTTGCGGTAGGCGGCAAGCAGTCTGCGGTGGTGGGAAAGTTCGCCCGTGACGATGGCGTCGGCGTCGCTTTCCAAGGTCGCCTCCAGGTAATCGCCTGCGGCACCGCCCACGACGACCGTTCGCAAGACGGGACTCCCGCCGCTGGTGAGAAGCACGTGCGTGCCGAGGACTCGGCCGACTTCTTGGGCGAATTCTTCGGGAGAAAGAGGCATTTTCAGGTTTCCGATGCGTCCGAGGGGCGTCGGTTCATCCGCTGTTCCGAAGGGAGTGACGCAAGTGAGACTGAGTTTTTCTGCCAGCGTGTCGTTGATGCCGCCGAGACCTGCGTCAAATCGCGTGTGCAGGGTGATGAGGGCGACGGAGTTTTTCAAAAGCGTCGTGGCAAGATCGGCGTCCATCGAGGAGGCGGGATCGAGCGTGCGCACGGGGGAAAACAGGATCGGATGGTGCGTCAGAAGCAGATCGGCACCGGAGTCGATCGCCGCCGCGACACTCTCGCGCGTGACGTCGAGAGCAGTGACGATGCGGCGGACTTCGCGACCTTCGTCGGGACAGACCTGCAGTCCGTCGAAATCAAAGGACGCGCGGTCTTTTTCGGGAAAACGCGCCGAAAGTGCGTCGGAAAGCGAGCGGATGTTCATAGTTCCTCCGGTTTTGGGTCAAGATAGGGACAAAGAGCGTCGAGCAGACAGTCTTCTTCATCGGTTGCGGCACCGGACTGTTTCCGTCCGTCTCTGCGCCGCACGAGGGAGTCGGAAAGACGCTGCAAATAGCGTGAAGTCAAGGCGTCGTCCGTGCGTGACAGATGCGATTTTCCGCAGTAGATCTCAAGGGAGGAAAGCGGTTCGGCCTTGCACTTTTTGACACAGAGAATGGGGTAGATACGGCCATCGTCCTCGGCGAGTTTTTCATCGAGGATCAAAAAGCCGTGTGACGAAAGAAACGCGCGAAGTGCGCTTGCTTTTGACATCGGCTGGAGAAGGTAGAGAGAACGGTCGTCCTCCTGCACAAAGGCGAGGATGGACGAAATGGTCTCTCCGCCCATTCCGGCGATGACCGTGACCTCGGGGGCTTTGTCCGCGAGTGCGGTGAGTCCGTCGCCGAGGCAGAAGGTGACCGAATCGCAGAGCGCGGCTTCCTCCACGGCGCGGCGCGCCTTGTCGAGGGAAGGGCGACTCAAGTCCGTGCAGAGCACGTGTTCTGCCTTCTCTCTTCGGAGCACTTCGATGGTCAGAATCGCGTGGTCGGCCCCGATGTCCGCCAAAAGCGAACAGCGGGGCACCAGTTCCAGCAAAGTCTGAAGACGGTTTGAGAGGGTCAATGCTTACTTGTTTTCCAGATAGGCGTTGATCTTCGCGATCAGTTCGTCGGCGTCGGTGCCGTGAACCGCGCAGGCCATCTCGATGGATTCGCCGCGGGCGGACGGGCAGCCGAGGCAGTGCATGCCGATCTCAAAGAAGAATTCGGCGAGGGCGGGATCGAGTTCGAGAACGTCTCCGATCAGGGATTGTTTGGTAACGGTAGTCATGGTGATAGACTCCTTTCAAAGAAAATTATTTTTTGCGCACGATGCGCTCTTTGACGGTTTTGAATCCCTCTGAGGCAAACAGGGGCAAGAGGGAGAAGAGAACTGCGATCGGCAGTGAAACAAGCGGGGGTAGAAGCAGACCGAGGTGCAGGCGCACGGTCGGGAGCAAAAGCAGGATCGCAAGCAGTGCAAGGGTGGTCAGGATGCAGAAAAAGAGCATCGGATTGAAGTGGAATTCGGGTTTGGTGATGCTCTCGGTCTTGCGTGCGGAAAACAGCGCGAAGAGTGCGCAGAGATAGAGCGAGATGAGCGCGACGCTGCTTGATTCGGCCGGGTGACAGAACCAGAGTGAGACGAGGTAAGAAAGCGCGGTCGCGATACCGATCGTCACACCGACCGAGGCTCCGTAGAGCACCAGGTCGGAGACTTTTTCGTGCAGGAAACTGTCTTTTTCGATCGGGGCAAGAGACGTGACGAGTTTTTTGTCCCGTCCCTGCGTCACAGAGGCGACCAGGAAGAAGACCAGACCCAAAAGGAGCACGGAAAGCGGTTGAATGAGCGACGAGACGTCGCGGAAGAACAGCGAAAAGGCCGCCGTGGAAAAGAGGGCGAAGATCAGCACGAGACAGTAACGCAGAATGCGCAGACTGCCGGAAAACACGCGACGGGACAGACGCAAGAGTTCGGGCAAGAGTTCGAATCGTTCGGAGGTGAGGATGATGTCCGCGTTTTGCAAAAGGGCTTCTTTCCGATCGCGCACGCAGACGACGTTGACGTCGGCGGCCTCTTGCGAGAGGGTGTCGGAGGAGGAGTGCGTGCAGGCAAGCGTCGTGTGCCCCGCCTCTTTTTGCGCCAGGAGGATGCTGCGTTTCCCGAGTGCGGAGAGAGCGCAGAAGACGCGGCTTTTCTCAAAGTGTTCGCGAAGCGTGACGGCGTCCATGCGTCGCGCTTTTTCTCCCGTCAAAATGTAGGGTTCTTCGTCTTCGGCGAAAAATTCCATGTTTCGCGCAATGCCGAGCGTGGCGTCGGGGTCGTTGTCCGTGCAGAGAAGCACTCGCACGCCGTCCTTGCGGCAGGAGGCGACCGCTTCGGCACTTTCCGCACGCATCGGCGTGTGGAAGGTCAAAAAGCCGACGAAGGTCATGTATCCCGCATCCGCCGGGTCAAGATCCGCGGGCACGGATCTGAAGTAACGGCGTGCGATCGCCACGACGACCTCGCCCGCCGCGGCAAGTTGATCCGCAGCCTGATACAGACGGGCCTTGGCGGCGGTGGACAGCGGCGTGGAGCGTTTTTCGTGGAGCGAATGAGTGCAGCGATCCAGCACTTCGGTCGGACGGCCGCGGATGATCTGATAGCAGCGTTCGTGCTCTAAGATCAGGGCGGCGGAGAAACCGCGTTCCTCGGAAAAGGACGCACGGTTGACGGTCAAAAACGAATGCGAGAGGTATTCGGCGTCGATGCCGAATTCGGGCGCGGTGCGGCAGATGGCGGCGTCGATGCTGCTCTTGCCGTACCACATCTGTTCCTTCTTTTTCGGCTTGTCTTCACAGCACAGACGGCTGTAGGAAATGAGGGTAAAGAGCCCTTCGGACACCTCGCGCACGCCGCGCGGACAGTTGGCGTAAAAATAGGTGGACGGGCGGATCTGCGCATCGAGGAAGTACGCCGCGGAGTCAACGAGGATGCGATCGGTGTCGAGCAGGGCGTCGAGACAGGCGTAGTTTTTGACGAGCGCACCGCGCGATTTGAGTTGTGAGAGTTCCATCGTCATCATCAGCCGCGTGAGCGACTCGGCGAGTTCGGGAAGCACGGCGGCGGAGATGCTGCAGAGGAGGAAAAAGTTCGAATAAGCGTCCACGCCGAGGAAGGTGCCGGCAAGGAACAGCAGGGTTGCCGCACAGCAGAGCCACAGCGACATTTTTCGCGCCAGGTCGCCCGCGGCCGCGATCGGACGGGGGAGATAACCGCGCTGGCGGCGCGACAGGGAATTCTTGCGGATGTTTTTGCCCGTGTTGCAGACGAGCAGAACGCCCTCGCCCGAGAGCATCACGCTCGAACAGTAGAGGATCGCGCGTTCGCGGTGCTTTCCTTCGGCTTCGGCTTCGTCCCAGGAACACTTGCTGCTGCTTGCACGGGAGTCGATCTGAACCTGACAGACCTTTACGTCGTGCGCGGCAAGGAGGATCCCGTCGCAGGGAATGCAGTCGCCGCGGCGGCACAGCAGAAGATCCCCCGGCACGATCTCACGGGAGCGGATCAGTACGCGACGGCCCGAGCGCAAAACGGCGTAACTCCCCTCCACTTTGCGTTTGGCCTGCGAGAGCGGACGGGCTTTGTACATGCAATAGAGGTAGAAAACGGCGTAACAGACCGTGCTGACCGTCAGGCAGACGGTCGCAACGACGCGGTTTTCCGTGAACAGAGAGAAGATCGAGAGCGCAAGAAACATGCAAAACAGCACGTTGGAAAACAGGCTCTTGCATACGCTCTTCGGATTGAACAGAGAGTCCGGAGGTACGTTTTCGCCGAATTCCTTGCGGTTTTGCAGGACTGCGAGAGAGGAGAGCCCCGTCTGGGGATCGGTGCGAAGGATCTCGCAGAGTTGGTTCGGTGCGATCTCAAGTAAGTTCATAGAAATTGATCTTAGTCATTCCTTTTTGCGGTGATCGTTTCGTTTTCGAGGGCGAGTGAGATGGCCCTCGGCGGATCTTCGTAGGTGGATACGATGAGGGTAGCGACGGTGTCTTCCACGTTCTTTTGCAGCCAGCGTCGAAGCGCACGTGCGCCGTATTTTTCGCTGTAGGATTCTTTTGCGGCAAAGCGGCACACTTCCTCCGAGAAGGTGAGCGTCATGCCGTTTTCCGCCATCGAGGCGGCGAGATCGGAAAGCAAGAGATGCGCGATCTCTTCCATGATCTCAAGAGAGAGGGAGGAGAAGGTGATGATCTCGTCGATGCGGTTTAAGAACTCGGGACGCAGAAATTCCAGCAGTGCTTTCTTCGTGTGTTCCTCGTTTTGCACGCGCCGGGAGTTGGCGAAACCGAGGGCTTCGGCGCGGCCGCTTCCCGCGTTGGTGGTCATGACGATGACGGTATTTTCGAAGTTGACGGTCTTTCCGTGACTGTCAGTGATGCGTCCGTCGTCGAGGATCTGCAAGAGGATGTTGAGCACGTCCGGATGCGCCTTTTCGATCTCGTCAAAGAGGATGACCGAGTAGGGCTTTCTGCGGATCTTTTCCGTGAGCTGTCCCGCTTCGTCGTAGCCGACGTAGCCGGGCGGAGAGCCGATGATGCGGCTGACGGCGTGCTTTTCCATATACTCCGACATATCCAGTCGGATGAGCGCCTCTTCGGAGTCAAAGAGGGCGATGGAGAGCTGTTTGACGAGTTCCGTCTTGCCGACGCCCGTGGGGCCTGCGAAGAGGAACGAGGCGGGCTTCTTCTTGGGGGAGATGCCCGTGCGGCTTCTGCGGATGGCACGGCAGAGCGCGTCCACCGCGTCGTCCTGTCCCTTGAGACGGCGGCGAAGCACGTCGGAAAGGGAGGCGATCTTTTCCCACTCACTCTTGCGGATGGAGGAGGCGGGGATGCCCGTCCAGATCTCGATGACGTGTGCGAGGTCGTCGCGCGTGAGCACGACGGAGTCCTTCTTTGCGACGAGGGATTGGAATTCCTCTTCCGTCGAGGCAAGCGCGGTCTTCGCGTGGGCGATCTTCGCGTAGGTGTCGTCGTTGGGCTCGGTCTCGGCGTTCGCCTCTTCGAGAATGCGGTTTTGTTCCGCGCGCTCCTCGGTGAGCACGGCGAGCCGCTCCAGCAGCGCACTGTCGAGCGAGGCGCGGCTGGCGGCCTCGTCCAAGAGGTCGATCGCCTTGTCGGGCAGGAAGCGGTCGGTGATGTAACGCTCGGAGAAGCGCACCGCGTCCGCGACGACGGCAGGCGGGATCTGAATGTGATGGAAGGTCTCGTAGTAGCCTGCGACGCCGTTTAAGATCTCAATGGCGTCGGCAACGGAAGGCTCCTCCACGAGCACGGGCTGGAAGCGACGCTCCAGCGCGGCGTCCTTTTCGATGTGTTTGCGGTATTCAACGAGGGTCGTCGCGCCGATGACCTGGATCTCGCCGCGCGAGAGCGCAGGCTTTAGGATGTTGGCGGCGTTCATGCCGCCTTCGGCGTCTCCTGCGGAGACGAGGGTGTGGATCTCGTCGATCATCAGAAGGATGTTTCCGCACTTTTTCACCTCGCCGATGAGGGCGCGGATGCGGTTTTCAAACTGGCCGCGGAACTGAGTTCCGGCGACCAGCGCGGTCATATCGAGGACGAAGACCTCGCGGTTTTTCAGTCGGTGAGGGACCGTCCCTTCGGCGATGCGCTGGGCAAGGGCTTCTGCGATGGCGGTCTTGCCGACGCCGGGTTCTCCGATGAGACAGGGATTGTTTTTGCCGCGGCGAGAGAGGATCTGGATGACGCGATCCAGTTCTTTTTCGCGTCCGATGACACGGTCGAGTTTTCCGTCCCGTGCGCGACGGGTGAGGTCGAGACAGAACTGGTTTAAATACTTGTGGCTGTCCTCCGCCTTCTTTTGATCTTTTTTCGACTGTTTGCCGGAAGTTTTCTCCTGTGTTTCGCTTTGAGGGACGATGGCGTCGCCGCTCTCTTCACCTCCGTTGTTTGAAAGGTTCGGCATCATACCGCCGAGCAGTCGGGCAAGGTCAAAAGCAGGTGCGTGCCCTTCGTCGTCGCCGCCGAATTCTTCGCCCCCCTGCATCAGACCCTGCATCTGGTTTTCCATCTCCTCGATGTCCTCGTCGGAGAGACCCATGCGGTCGAGCTGGGATGCGATCGGTTCGATCTTGAGTTCACGGGCACAGCGCAGGCAGTAGCCGTCGACGCCCTCGACTTTTCCCGCGTTGATGCGGTTGACGAATACCACGATGGGGCGCGTTTCGCCGCATCGGGAACAGGTTTTTTGAAGCATATCGGATGATTCCTTTTACTTGGTTTGTGCAGGGAGATTGCGCAGATAATGGAAGAGGTAGAGCAGTGCCGCCCCTGCCATCGAGAGGAACAGCACCCACCAGAGGATGATCTTACACGGGTCGGGCATCGCGGGGAAGAAGTGCAGTG
>JAFQUW010000081.1 GCA_017408325.1 Clostridia bacterium
ACGCCCCCGGGCGTTTGACCGATCTGCCCGCTCGAACGCGTGGAGAGAGGGGACGAACAATAAAATTTATTGTTTTTCGATAAATTTTTATTGACAAACGAGTTGTGTTCTGCTATGCTTGGGGTGCAAGAGATTGTTTTTTCGGGAGGTAGTTATGCTGAAAGTATCCAAAAAATTGTCCACGACGCTCTCGCTTGCGTTGTCGATCCTGTTCTTTTTTGCCTGCGTCGCCGGTCTGTTCCTGTTGCCCTCACTCACCGAACTTTTGATCGAGTTGCCCGATCATCTCGGCGATCGCGGAAACGTCAGCGACCTCGGTCGCGCCATCATTCACGTTTGTGCTTACGTGATCGTGTTGGATATGATGCTTGCGGACGTATTGCTGTTTCGGCTTTTGTTCTTCGTGCGTCATAGCGAGGTCTTCACGGCGCACGCCGTCTCGATGATCCGCGGAGTGTCTTGGTGCTGTCTGTTCCTCTGTGTACCGTTCGGGATTTTGACGGTGTACTTTCAGCTTTCTTTGATCGTTTGCGTACTTTCCGTGTTCCTCGGACTTTCTTTGCGCGTATGCAAAAACGCCTTTGAAGAGGCGGTTGCGATCAAAGAAGAAAACGACCTTACGGTCTAAAGGGGGAACGGAGATGATCGTGCTTCATTTGGACGTGATGATGGCAAAACGGAAGGTGTCTTTGGGGGAACTTTCCGAAAAGGTCGGCATCACGCTTGCAAACCTGTCCATTCTCAAAAACAACAAGGCAAAAGCGATCCGCTTTTCCACTCTGGAGGCGATCTGCCGAGCCCTCGATTGCTCCGTGGGGGAACTCGTGGAGTACGTCCCCGACAACTAAAGGAGGTATGAGATGTATCCGCAGCCAAACGTTTTTTATCCGATGCCGCAAAATCTGCCTCCCGTTGCGCCGCCGAAGCCGAGGAGGGCGTATTCGGGCTTTGACTCAGTCTTTGCGTGGATCAGTTTTTTGTTCGCGTTTTTGTTCTGTCAGGCTCTGCCTGCGGGCGAACATCCCACGGGTGCCTTTCTGCTTGTTCTTTTGATGTTCGCCGCGGCGTTTGTGATCCTTCGGGTCAAGAAACTGCCCCTGTCTCGCGCCTGTCTTTTCACTGCGATTTCGTCGCTTCTCGTCTCCATTGCGCCGATCTTAAACGACAGCGCGTTTCTCATCGACTTTTCGCTTTCGTACAGTCTGTGCGGCTACTGCTATTTTCTGTACGCTGCGTTCGGCAATCGGATCGAGACGGGCTTTTCCGACTACGTCTGCGTCGATTTTTTCAAGCTTCTGTTTGTTTTGCCGTTCTGCTCGTTTGCGGAGATCTTTCGGGCACTTTCCTCCAAAAATGCCAAGCGCACCTCCGCCGTCTTGCTCAAGGCGCTCATCGGCGTCGGCATTGCCGTCGTCCCGGCCGTGCTCGTCTTTGTGTTCCTCTCGTACGACGACGGGTTTCAGTCGTTGATGGCAAGGATCTTCTCCTTTGATTACGAGAGCGTCCAACGCGCCTTCGTCAGCCTGCTGTTCACCGTCCCCGTGGCGATGTACGGCTTTGGACTCTACTCCTCCTGCGAGTGGGGAGTGCTGCGCGAGAAGATGTCGCTGGAAAATTGCCGTCGCGGCTTGGAAAAAGCAAAGATCCTGCCCCCGTTGACCGCGCTGGTCGCGGTTTTGCCGACGCTGTTTTTGTATGCGGTCTACTTCGTTTCGCAGTGGGATTACTACGTCTCCGGCTTCACGGGCGTGCTCCCCGACGGTTTCAGCTACGCCGAATACGCCCGCCGCGGCTTTTTTGAGCTCTGCGCCGTCTCGGTCATCAACCTTTTGCTGATCGTCGGCATTGCCTTTTTCCTGCGCCGCAGAAGTTTCGGCTCTTCCGTTTTCCTCAAGGTCGTCAGCGTCGTGTTCTGCGCTTGTACGCTGGTTCTCATCAGTACCGCCGTGGCAAAGCTCTGGATGTACATCTCCTTTTACGGGCTGACGCAGAAGCGCATCTTTGCACTGTGGCTGATGGTCTTGATCGCCCTCGTTTTCCTCGTGATCGCCCTGGGACAGTTCGTGTCGAAGCTGAAGGTGGCAGCGCTTTCCCTTTTGCTGTTTGCCGTTCTGTTTTCCGCCCTGGCTCTCTGCAACGTCAACGCTCTCTGTGCCCGTTACAACGCCGACCGTTATCTGTCGGGCGAGGTGGAGGTTTTGGATCTTACGGCAATGAAGGAACTCGGCGACTCCGCCGTCCCCTCGCTCGTGCGCGTGTCAAACGAAATGGACGCCGAAAAAGCCCCCGAAGTAAAGCTTGCGATCGACTCCTATCTCACCTTGTGCGCAAAAAGGCTTCAAAGTGAGCACACAACGCTCTTTTCCTTCTCCGTCCCCTCGTCGCAGGCTCGCGCCGCCCTGTCCGACTTTTCCTTACCTGACTGAGCTTTTCGCAACACAAAAACACCCTCCGAACAGGAGGGTGTTTTTTGTTCTTTTCGTGAAAAGATCAATCGCCAAGATACACGGTAGCGGTGTGCGGACGATGATCTGCCGCTACGATGGGGGGAATGTCCGCGTCCAGGACGCTGAGGTCCGGGCTTGTAAAAATGTAGTCGAGTTTCGAGGTCGGGTTGTCGGAAGGGTAGCTGAATTTCTCCGCATCAAACGCCTCGGCGGTGTCGTTCATTCTTTTTTGAATGGGCTCAAGAAGCGGATCGTCGGGAAGAACGTTCAAATCACCCATCAGCACACAGCGGGTGTCTCTCAGAAGCGGCAGAACGGTGTTGACCGCGTTCTCCTGCTCGTCGGGATTGAGCCCGAAATGGCTGACACACACGCGCAGACCGCCCGGCACATCCAGCTCCGCCACCAAGACACAGCGTGTCTCGTAATATCCGCCGTAAGCGGGTGAGACGGGGTCCGGGATCATCTCGGTATGGACCGCCTTGATGGGGTAGCGTGAGAGCAAAGCATTTCCGTACGGATTGACGCCGTCAAAGCGGATCGCCTCCGCAAAATAATAGTAGTAGCCCAGTTTCTCTGCCAAGATGCGTGCCTGTTCCTGATAATAGTAATTTTCACCCTTGTCACGCATCTCCTGCAAGCCGATGACATCCGCATCACAGGTTCGGATCGCTTCCGCCATGACATCAAAGTCGATCTTTTTTGTGAGGAAGTTTTGGCAATGCTGGGTGTTGAAACTCATGAGCGTAATCTGCATGGGCTCTGTATTCTGCGCGTTTTCGTCTGTATAGTCGTGTGAAAAAGATGCGCACTCTTCCCTCTTCCCGGCGATAACCCTCATCGAGCTTGACGCCCATGCACTGTTCCAAAAAATCGATCAGCACCTGGTGTGACTCCATGCCGGAGTCAAACAGCAACGTTGCCTTCTCAAACATGGTCATGCCAAAGGCGCACTCGCAGATAAGATCGCTGTCCGAAGCGAGCGTATACGTCTGTTCCTTGCGCAGAGGAACAGAACTTCCGTCCGCTTGCAGAACACGCACATCCCACACACGTCGCACACCTTCCACCGCGACAAACGCTCCCGACTCGTCCGTAACGACAGAAGACGGCGTCGATGTCTCGACGGTAGCGCACAAACCGGAGAGGTGCAAAAAGCCACTGTTGTCCCCTTTCACATCCGAGGGGTCGGCAGACTGCAATTCAACCTCACGATAAGCCATCTCAAGTGCATCCAAGATCTGCTGTCCCGTTGCCTCCACCACGCACAAGGTGCCAGCGTCGGGCTGAATCGCGATCAAGTCCTCATAGCAGATCTCTCCCTGCTTAAGTCCCGTGCGAATGCTGCCCGCACTGACAAGAGCGACATCTGCGCCGGAGACGACACGATAGGCGTCGGCGCAAAAATTGCCAAGCGAACACTCACGGTTGCCGACGATGCGCACGCCCGACGCATCCTCCGCCTCTAACGCAAACGCACTGTCGGTCAAAACCGTAGCGGCTTTCACCTGATATTCCTCCCGAACCGTGTTCAAAAGGTCCCGTACCGAGTCGCTCACAAAGGAGTCGTCACGGATAAGCTCCGCAGAGAGCTTACCGTCCGGTGTAATGGTCAGTTGACCAAAAGAGTTCAGCTTTGTTCCGGCGCAAGAGAGCAGAGTGGGTACTCCGTCCTTGTTATCGTAGTACTCACAAGCTGCCACGTCGGAGTTGCCGTCCAACACGGCGTCCACGCCGTTGGTGATGGCGATAAGATCCCGAGAACGGTAAGGCTTCGACGTTTCGTCCGCGCCCATGTGCGTCAGCGCCACAACGTAGTCCGCGCCCTCCGCGCGGCAAGCGTCCACGCTGTTTTGCACACCGGCGTAAAACTGTGCCCAAGTGTCAGCGGAAAAACTGTAGTCGGTCTCGCCCGTAAGCTCCTGCGACAAAACAGGGCGGATGCTATCCGGCGCAGACACGCCGACAAAGCCCACTGTCACATCCCCGTACTGCCGGATGGCGTAGGGCTTCACGGCTGACAGGAGATTCGTCCCCGAACCGGAGTAAGTTAAATTACAGGCAAGGTACTCCGCGTTGCTCTGCTCCACAAGCTCGGAGAGTCGCTCGATGCCGTAATCAAATTCGTGTTTTCCCAAGAGAGCAAAGTCGTAGCCGATCTCATTCATGATCCGCACGGGGTATTCCCCGCGAGATACGGTTGCAAAAGGCGCGCCCTGCACGGCATCGCCGCAATCCAAAAGCGTCACGTAAGGAAACTTCGAGCGGAGTTTCTCCGCATACCCTGCAAAAGCAGCGTAGCCCAGCCCCTCATCGAGCGCACAGTGCACGTCACTCGTGTAAAGCACGTAGACATTTTTCCTGTCCGATGCCCAAGCGCAGCCCGCAAGCGGTAAAAGAAAAAAGCAAAGCACCAAAACAAACGAAAGTAATTTCTGCATTTTCCACCCTCCTTTTGGCCTTATTTTAACACACGGAAAGCAGAAACGCAACAGGCAAAGTCTCTGCTAAGTATCGGCAAAAAAATCTTCTTTTTTGCGCGCAGAGCATCGGCGGAGGACGGTTTTTGTGTTGATTACTTTAAGACCTTTTTGCACCAGGAGCGCTTTTGGCATTTGGGGCACTCCAAATATCGGGTGGTGCCCATATGCATGGCGTTGAGTGCCTGCGAGTAGGTCGGCACGATCTCGTATCCGCAGTGCTTGCACTTGTAGGCGCCCACGCTGACCTCCAGCTTCAGAGCGTAGAAGCAGGGGATCAAAAAGAGTGCGCAGAGCGCGAGGATCGCGACGAGCAGCCAGGGTCCTTCGGGAATGAACGTAGCGGACAGGAAAAGTCCGATCAAAAGACCGGCGATGCTTATGCCCATTATGATCCACATCGTTTTCCAGATCGTTTTGTTTTTTTCTTCCAGTTCCCGGGACAGCTCAAGCAGAAGCTGTTCGTTTTTTTCGTTGTTGTTTTCCATCGTAGTTTTCTCCCCACCTAATAATTCGTTTACGCTGATACAAAGGATATCACAGAGCTTCAGCATGATCGAGGTATCGGGCATTGCCATGCCCCGTTCCCATTTGGAAACCGCCTTGTCGGTGATGCCGAGCGACTCTGCGAGGGCGGCTTGCGTCAGGTGCTCCTGTTTTCTGCGTTCGGCGATGAATCGGCCGATCTTGATTTGGTTCATCGTGCGCCTCCTTTCACGTTCAGTATAAAGGCTTCGGGAAAAAAAGACACCTACCGTCGGTTTACTTTTGTAAAATCGACCGCGCGTAGAGTGAAAAACGGGCAAAAAGGGGTCTCGTTTCCGATTCGGACGCGGCCGGGGGTGTTGAGGATCGAGGAGAGCGGGGCCAACTGCTTCGAACCTCTTTGCAAGTCGCGTCCTCGAAAGGCAAGCTCGCGTGACGCACGAGGTATTATCCCATATTTCTTTGAAAAATACAAATGTTTTTTTTGGGTTTCGGAGGTGGGGGTGTTCCTGCGACCGCCGCCCCGAAAGATCGGCAGATCAATGGGGAACCAAACGTTGGAAGTGCCGGAGTTTGGTAGCTATTACGAGAAAGTGCAGAATGCCGAACGAACGGTTGCAAAAGCCTGCAAGTGATTGGGCGTCGGCAGATCCAAGTGGTATAGCCTGTGTAAATCGGTTGGGTAAACAAAAATAGCCCCGGAGGAAGATCCTCCGGGGCTTCTTCTATTGACGGAAATGGATAAAAGGTGTAAAATAATATAAATCAGCGTACTCACTTGCTTAGGAGTTACATTATGAAAAAAAAGACCCGTATCTATACTCTCGCGCTCGCTCTGAGCCTTCTAACGGCTCTTTTGGCGCCATTTTCTTTTTCATCTGCCGCATCAACAGTTGAAATTCCGGTTGTGAGCGCAAACGTCGATTGTTTGTACAACAATATGGCTGCTGGGCCCGAAGCTTGCATTCCTGCCCTGAGACAGAAAGGTCACTTTTGGTTCAACGCTTCTATGTACGATACCCCCGGTTCGGATAGTATTGCCAGGCCCGGTGAGCGTTACCTGACACTTGAGCTCGGTAAGACGGCGGATTTGTCTTCTATCCATATTCAGTGGTACCAGGGCAATGGCCCTGCGCCGGACTATGCACCTACCGGTGATAAACAGCGTAAGTACTTCTTCGTCATCCAGGCTTCCAAGGAAGTAACAGGTGATGACAACTTTGTCGACATTTACGGCAACTACGAAAATAACGACATCAAACTCTCCGGCACCGGCGTTGATGCCGAAAAGTACATTGTAAACTTCGAAGGAGCAAAGCGCATCCGTATTTGGGGCTTCGGCAACGACGGCGGCGCGGAGAGCTACGGCTCCCTGAACTTCGCCATTCGTTCTATAAGGGTATATGGCACTATTCCTGAGTCTCCTGAATCTGTTGATGGATCCATCTACTATCAGGTAACCAATGGCGAGGCGATCATTACCAAGTGTGACAAATCTGTTTCGGGTGCCCTTGTAATTCCTTCCGTGCTTGGAGATTTTCCTGTCACGGATATTGAGAACGCTGCGTTCAGTGGTTGTACGGGTCTAACTTCTGTCATTCTCCCAACAAGTGTGACAAGAGTTCCGGATTCTGGATTTAAGGGTTGCACAAGCCTGAAATCAGTTGCTATTCCCGAAGGAGTGACCCGCATTGGAAGTGGCGCTTTCGAAGGCTGCACTAGTTTGGAGTCAATAACAATTCCAGCGAGTGTGACAAATATTGGAGCAATGGCTTTTTATAATTGTTCCGCTTTAACTTCTATTACGCTGCCAGAGAACGTAACAATAGTTGGGGCAGAAGCTTTTTATGGTTGCACCGCCTTGACTGCCGCTACCATTTTGAATACTTCTACAACCCTTGGTTATGGTTCAAATACTTTTTACGGTGTGCCTGCTGCTTTCGCCATCTATGGCTACAAGAGTAGTACGGCAGAGACCTATGCTTCCGATAATGGTCACGCCTTCGTGGATCTGAATGCCGAACCTGAAAAAGAAATTGTACCCGGCGACTGCGACGGCGACGGAAAAGTGTCGATGAACGATTTGACGCTCTTGGCAAAATACCTTGCCGGTCACGATGTCACCCTAGGATAATAAACACAAACAGCCCCGGAGGGATGATCCTTCCGGGGCTAAATATTTGAAAAAGGAAAGACGGTTGTGGGAGACCGAGAGGCCGTGAAAAGCAAAAGCGTAAAAATGAAAAGCTCCTACAAAAACTCTTAATCATCAACGCGCTGCCCGATATGATCGAACTCCTGAAAAGGATATTCGATCAGTAGAGCGGAAGCCCGGGGAGTGATTGGGCGTCGGCAGATCAAAGTGGTATAGCCTGTGTAAATC
>JAFQUW010000082.1 GCA_017408325.1 Clostridia bacterium
CCTGACTCTTGGGAACCTTGATCTCGGGCTTTTTATCGGGATCTTTTGCGTTTTTCTCATCGCGGGTAAAGTAGCAGACGACGAGATCCACGTTTGATTCAATGCCGCCGATTTTTCCTCGGTCGGTGAATTGCCAAGCGTCGACCTTCCCGTCGTAGTCGGGAAATTCTTGCTTGGGATACGGAGTTTCGGGATATTGCGCTACCCAGATGAGCGTGTCTTTTCCGAGTGTATCGAGATCCCACAGCCCACCGGACAGTTCGTTTGCACCCGAGTAGAGCATTGTCTCGTATCCGGCGTCTTCGATCAGTTCAAAATAGAGCTTTGCAAGCCGCGTGCGTTCGCTGACGGTCAAGGGGAAAGTGCGCGCACAACTGGCCGCGAATCCTTCGCAGTCGAATACGACGGGGTAGGAAATGGGGAAGGCGGCGATCATATCGAGCGTCAACTGTACTTCTTGGCGGATCTCCTCTTCGTTGATGGCGGTGGAGTAGAAGTACGCGCCGAGCTTGATGCCTGCCTTTTGTGCTTCACTCAGGTTGTATGCGGCGTTGTCGTCGCGGTAGAGACGACCGTTTTCACCGCGGTAGCCGACGCGAATGAACGCAAACTCGATTCCTTCATTTTTGACTCTGCTCCAGTCGATCTTGCCTTGCCATTTGGAAACGTCGATTCCAAGCGTGCGCTGATTGGTGCTTTGGAGTGATTTGCTTTCCACGACCGCACCTTCGGGCGCAGTATCCGATCCGTTTTCGGGATCCTCGTCGTCTTTCCCGTCCTCGGCAGAGTAGGGCGTCTCTTCCTTCACGGGTTTCTGATTCTTCATCGGGTCATTTTCGCTTGTGGAGAGCGACGTTTCTTCTTTTGGTGCTTCGTTGGTTGTCAGGGGAGAGAACGTGCATAACAGAACCGCGAGGACAATCAAAATACAGATAAGCACAGTGCCGAACACTTTGATTTTGTGGGGGATTCGCTTGAACAGAAGGACCAATTTCTCTTTGTTCACAGATGATTACCTCACAACATTACTTTTTTGTCAGTATAACACAATGCGCGCTTTCTGGCAAGAAAAAACACGCCCGTATCCCGGGCGTGTTTCCTTGCTGTTTATTGTTTTTTCGTTGGCGGAGGATTTGGCTTTCTCGTTGCCTGCGGCATCCGCCGAATGGGGGTTTTAGAAGTTCGGACGGACGGAGAAGCGGGGGTGCCTGCGGTTTTATGAGGTGTGCCGCTCTTGTCGCCGTGTTCCTTTTGTGCTTTCTTGTGACTTCTGATGCGCAAAAAGAGCAGGAGTGCAATGATGATTACGAGGATCAAAAGCAGAACAAGGAAAATGACGAATGCGCCGGATTCAAAGAAGTTTGCATCGTCGATGTGTCCGATCCAAGCGTTGATTTGATAGGTGCGTTCAAACGCTTCCACTCCTTCCGAACCGGGCGTGGAGATCACGACCTTGTCGACTCGCCAGCCGTCTTCATCGGAGGTGTTTTCGAAAAAGAGCTGGAAGGGAATGCCAAGGTTGCAGCTTGCGGAAAGGGTAAAGGTGTCGACCCCATCCGGTTGCAGTGCACCGGCACCGAGCAGATCGCGGAGATTGAAACGTTCAGACTCCTTTAAGAGACCGTTTCCGAGATCGTGATAGGTGTAGTAAAAGGTGATATCACCTATGGTGGAAGCGTGGTCATTCTTTGAGGTATAGAAGGTAAACGACAACTCGATCGGTTGATAGACTGTGATGAAGTAGTCTTGCTCCGTGCGCGTTCCGTTTGCATCCACAATCAAAAGAGTGAAATTGTACGTCCCGAGGTCGGAGGGCTTTCCGTAGATGGTGCCCGTTTCGGGATCAAGCGAAAGTCCGGCGGGCAGTTTTCCGTTGCTCAGGGTTACCGTGAAGTTGGAACTGGCTTCCTGCATTTTGAGGCCGTCGCGGTATTCCACTCCGAGCGCCGCTGAGGAGAACTGGAAGTTCTTCTCGATTGAAACGGGAACGACGTCCCAGTTGGCGTAGAAGGTGAGATCGCCCGAAACGGAAAAGTCTCCGGATGCGGCGGATTTTCCGCCTTCGTCGGTGGACCATCCTTTGAAGATGTAACCGGGGCAGCGAACTTCTTCGGGCAGGACGAATGTTTCTCCTGCGATGTAGTCATAATGCAACGTGCCGATGGAAGCACCGTATTCCAGAGTGATCGTCGCGGAGGTCACCGTCCCGTTGATGAGTGCCGTTTCGGCAACACGCAGAGAACCTTGCATGTTGCATCCCGCGCCTGCGCCGATCGAAGCGGGATCGAGACCGAGTGTGTCGAATTTCTCGTCTTTGGAAACAGAGACGTTCTTAGCTTCGACAACGTAGTTGATCGCGGAGACAATGCTGCCTTTGGGGGCGGTCTCGACGTTCGGGGATTCCGTGGGAATCAGTCCCCAACCGAAGGACTCGGGTTTGCCGGCGCTTTCGGCCAGCAACAAGAGAGAGGGGGACTTATCGTCGCGTTTGGCAAGATCGGTTAACGTGTAGGTGC
>JAFQUW010000008.1 GCA_017408325.1 Clostridia bacterium
AGAAATCCGCCGTGCCCGGGGAAGATCGTGCCGAAATCCTTGATGCTGTAATGACGTTTGAAGAGGGAGGCGATGAGGTCGCCCATCTGTGCAAAGAGGTTGCCGATCGCGCCGATGAGAGCGAGCAGACCGACGTTTGCCTGCGCCAGAGAGAAGGCGTTCACCACGAGCCCAAAAACCACACAGAGGATGACGGTGATCAAAAACGATCCGATGGCACCTTCCACCGTTTTTTTCGGGCTGAGTTCCGGAGCGAGTCGTCGCGTGCCGAAAAGGCGGCCGCAGACGTATGCGGAGGTGTCGGAACCCCAGGCGATAAGGAAGATCAGGATGACGAGCAGAAGTCCGGTGTCCTGACGGCGAACTACCACGAGCGCGGTCAGCGCGTTGGTCAAAAAGAGACTGAGTGCAGAAACCAGCGTGATCTGCGAGGTGTGGTAGCGGTTTTTGGCAAAGACGCCGACGGAGAACATCAAAAACAGAAACAGTCCTGCACCGTTGGAGAGCGTGCTGGGAAGGCCCTGACAGAGCAAGGGAAGCAAGATCGAGTAAGCGATCGCGGGGATGGCAAGTCCCATTCCGCCCGGGATCTTGACACAGCAGAGCAGTTCAAACATGCAGGCACCGCAGATGATCGCAATGCCGACGTTCCAGAGGTAGGAGTCGGAAAAGATCAAAAACGGCAAAAAACAGAGAAACGCAACAAATGCTGTGATGGATCGTGTTTTCAAGACTGTCTCTCCTTTCGGTGAGGGTTTATTTTTGATTGAGTCCGCCGTAGCGGCGGTCACGGCCGGAAAACCAGTCGATGGCGCGGTCTAATTCTTCTGCGGAAAAGTCGGGCCAGAGCGTGTCGGAAAAATACAGCTCGGCGTAGGCACTTTGCCAGAGAAGGAAGTTGGAAATACGCATTTCGCCGCCGGTGCGAATGAGCAGATCAACGGGCGGCATCTCTCCCGTGGAAAGAGCGAGGGTGATCTCGTCCTCCGTGACGGGAGAGGGATTTCCGGTTAAAATGCGTTCGGAAAGAAGCTTGTTGGCCGCCTGCGCAATGTCTGCGCGTCCGCCGTAGTTTAGGGCGATGTTCAAATGGTGAGAAATGTTTTCTCCCGTCTGTTCGGCGCGGGCGATGAGGTCGCGCAGTTCCTCGGAAAAGGGTGTGGTGTCACCGAGGAAATGCACGCGCGTGTTCTTCGCGCGCTCCTCGGAAAACCAATCGACGAGGTATCGGTTTAAGAGCTTCATCAGCGCGGCGATCTCCAGCTTCGGTCGCTTCCAGTTTTCCGTGGAAAAGGCGAAAAAGGTGATGACCTCGATGTCTCGGTCCAGACAGGCGTCCGCAATGGCGCGGAACGTCTTACCGCCTTCCGCATGGCCGGCGGTACGGGGGAGTCCGCGCTGTTGTGCCCAGCGGCCGTTGCCGTCCATAATGAAGGCAATGTGCCGGGGCTTTTTGGAAAGGATCTCTGCCATCAGACAGACATGATCTCCTCTTCTTTTTCTTTGGCGAGGGCGTCGATCTTCTTGATGTACTTGTCGGTCAGATCCTGCAGGTCCTTTTCGGCCTTCTTCTGGTCGTCCTCGGTGAAGAGGCCGTCTTTCTTGTCAGCCTTGATGGAGTCCATGCCGTCGCGGCGGATGTTG
>JAFQUW010000083.1 GCA_017408325.1 Clostridia bacterium
CAAGTCGGGAGAATTGCGGCGTCCCGTGATCACCAATCGCAACACGGCGGAAATGTCGCCGACGTGGCCGCGGAAGGCATCGGGATTCTGCTTATAATCTTTGGGCTTGGGCGCGTAGCCGAGTTCTTCACCGAGCGTGCGAATTTTGTCAAACCAAGTATCACGGTCATCCATAAAGGAGTAGATCTCGCGGTATTTCGCAAGGATCGTGTTTGCATCCTCGCGGACGTTTCCTTCCGGAAGCTCGTCTTCCAGACGATAGAGGTCGTCATAGAAGAAGGCAAACGCCGTGGGCATTTCAGACAGGCGCGCAAAATCTTTTCTGGGCTTTTCTCCACCGCGTCCGATGGCAAGGTAGGCACGGGCGTAGTCGGGATCATCCAAAAGTCTCGCGGCAAAACGGGTATGAAACTCTTCTGCCCAAACGAGAAGATCGGAATAAATCTCATCCGCGTTCTTTTTCGCAAGAATGTTTTTGGAAATATCATCGAGTTTTCCAAGATCGAACAGCGCGCCGGAAGCACTCATCTTCTTGATGGTAAAGGAAAAGTCCGTCAGATCACTCTCGGGATTGGCGCGTCGCCATTCCTCAAAGTTCGAGTTGAGCACGCTCATCACGTACTCGCGCACACCTTCGATCGGGTAGCCTGCTTCCTGATAGAAGGACAGCGCGGCTTCGGGGTCGTGGCGTTTCGAGAGTTTGCGTTTGCCGCCGTCCTCTGTGCGCTTCATCAAATGGGAGATGTGCACGTATTTCGGGCGACGGAAACCGAGAAGATCGAAGAGTTGCAGATGCAAAGGCAAGGTGGAAAGCCATTCTTCACCGCGCACCACGTGGGTGACGCGCATCAAATGGTCGTCCACGGCGTGGGCAAAATGATACGTAGGAATGCCGTCAGACTTCAAAAGCACAGCATCCGTAAAGTTTTCATCAAGCTCCAGGTCGCCCTTGATCGTATCGGTGAAACGAATGCGTCCGCCGGGTTTTCCGGGAGACCGCAGGCGCAACGTATAAGTTGCACCGGAAGCGAGTTTTTCCTCGATCTGCTCCAAGGTCAAAGCACGGCAAGGTGCGTAGTCGCCCCAATAGCCGGGGGTCACTTTTGCCGCCTCTTGTGCGGCGTGTGCCACCTCAAGATCCTCGTGGGTGCAGAAGCAAGGATACGCAAGCCCCATTTCAACCAGTTTCTTTGCGAAAATATGGTAGATCGGTGCGCGCAAAGACTGATAATACGGACCGTAATTGCCGAAACCGCGCTCGTCGGCGAGTGCGCCTTCGTCAAAGTTGAGTTTATAGTGTGAAAAGGCGGAGAGGATCAGTTCGACCGCGCCGTCAACCTTGCGTTTTTCGTCCGTGTCCTCGATGCGAAGCAGAAAAACGCCGCCGCTCTGGTGCGCGAGACGCTCGCTGACCAGTGCGGGAAACAGGTTTCCGAAATGCACAAAACCCGTAGGGCTCGGTGCGATGCGTGTCACTTTTGCCCCCTCCGGAAGATCACGCACGGGAAAACGTTGCTCTGCTTCCTCCGGCGTTTCGCTCACGTGGGAAAAGAGAAGATCGGCAAGTTTTTTGTTATCCATCAAAAATCTCCGAGACAAAATGATAGTTGTAATATTTTAACACAGAACGACTGCTTTTTCAAGAGAATTATGCCAAAAATACGCGGTAAAAGAAGAAGGGGAAATTTTTGTTGTTTTTTGCTTTTCGGAGGTCAAAAACGCTTGCTATTTTTTCATATATATGTTATAGTTAATTGATTTTGATTTTTTTACATGTTTTTTGTTGAAGCACAGCGTTTCAGCCAAAAAATATGATGACTTTCCGGAGGTAACCTATGTCCGAACAGACCAAATCCTACGGTGCTCAACTGAGTGCCGACCTCGCCGCATCGGAACAGGCCCGTCGCACCCTTTTGGAAAAGAGCGGTCGCCTCACGTCTCGCGCCAGATTTGAGGCTCTCTTTGACGAAGGCTCCTACACGGAGATCGCCGCCTTTGTCGGTGGTTCTGCCGCGGGAGACGCCGACCGTCTTCTCTGTGCTTACGGTGCAGTAAACGGTGAGTGCGTGTATGCCTTCTCCCAGGAAATTTCCGAGGGAGATGCTGCCTTTACCACTGCCGGTGCGAAAAAACTTTCCGCCCTCTACGATCTGGCGGAAAAACGCCCCGCTCCCATCGTCGGTTTCTTTGACGCCGCCGGTGCTTCCCTCGCAGAAGGACTGCCCATGATGGCCGCCCTCTCCGAGGTGATCGCCCGCCGTGCCGAATATTCCGCCACAGCTCCGCAGATCGCGCTGATCGCGGGTCCCTGCGGTGCTTCCCTTGCCGGTTTTGCCGCCGGTTTTGACCTCGTCATCCTCGAGGAGAACAACGGCGAACTCTTCGTCACCGCTCCCTCCGTCGTGAAGGAAGCCTGCAAGGTCGAAGGTCACGCCAAAGCCGCTCTCGCCGCCAAGGCCGGTCAGGTCCACCTGACGGTCAAGGGTGAAGAGGCGCTCATCGCTGCCGCGAAGGATGCGCTCTCCTACCTGCCCGAAAACGATGAGGAAAGCGCACCGCTCTTTGAAACGGCCGACGATGCCAACCGCGCCACCGTCGCCTTCGACAAGATTCCCACCGCCGATGCTGCCGTTGAAGACATCTTCGACGCCGCGAGCATCTTCGAACTTTCCGCAGCCTATGCTCCCTCTGCCAAGACGGGCTTTGCAACGCTCGCCGGAGTCCCCTGTGCCTTCGTCGCCACCGACGGTGAGGCACTCGGCCGAAACGAACTTGTCAAGATCATCCGCTTCGTCAAGCTCTGCGACCGTTTCGAACTTCCGCTCATCACGCTCGTAAACGCGCCCGCGTTTTGCGCCTGCGACGAAGGTGATGCCGGCATGGCAGATCTTGTCGCCCGTCTCTCCGAGACCTATGCAGACTGCGACATCCCGATGATCACGCTCATCACGGGCAAGGCCTACGGTCCGATCATCTCCCAGTTCGCCTCCAAGGCACTCGGTGCAGACTTCGTCTACGCCACGCCTTCCGCCTCCATTTCCCTGCTTGCCCCCGACAGTGCCGTCGCTTTCAGCGAATCCGACAGCCTCAAGGGACTCGACAATCCCATCGCGGGTCGCGCGGCACTCATCGAGAGTTATCTGACCGAAAAGACCTCTCCCGTCTTTGCCGCACGCGCCGGTCTCGTCGACGACATTCTCGCGCCCTCCGAAGTGCGCGCCCGTCTCGCCTTCGCCGTCAATATGCTGACCGAAGCGTAAGGAGGCACTATGACCACACAAGATTATTTGAACATTCTGGAAAGCGGACAGACCCCCTCGACCGATTCCGTCGTGTCCTACGGTCTGTCGAACGCGCTGACAGTGATGCTCGTGGTCTTTGCGGTTCTCGGTATCCTCTACCTGATCCTCACCTTCACCGGTGCACTGTTCTCCCGCATCAATCAGAAACCGGAAAAACGCGAGAAGAAACAGAAGTAGGAAAAAACCGAAACCAAAACAAAGACTGCGAAAAGCGCCGTTTCCGACGAGATCCTTGCCGTTTTGGGTGCCGCCGCTCAGGCAGCGCAAAACGACGGTGAGATCATCGCTGTTTTAACCGCGGCTGTTCACGCCGCACGCGCCGAGAACGGAGAAACCGGAAGCTTCCGCGTCGTCTCCTTCCGCCGCAGATAAACTCGTTTCCACTCATATTCACCAAACATTATCAACAGTATAAAAGGAGTAAAAACCATGAAACAGTATAGAATCACCGTCAACGGAACCACCTACGACGTCGTCGTCGAAGAAGCCGGCGCAATTTCCTACGCTGCCCCCGTCGCCGCCCCTGTTGCCGCTCCGGCTCCCGTTGCTGCTCCGGCTCCCGCCGCCGCTCCCGCGCCTGCCGCTGCTCCGGCTCCCGCCGCCGCTCCCACCGCTTCCGGCGAACAGGTCAAGGCTCCCATCCCCGGCACCATTCTCTCCATCAAGGCCAAAGTCGGTGATGCCGTCAAAGCCGGCGACGTTCTCTGCGTGCTCGAAGCGATGAAGATGGAAAATGACATCACCGCGCCTTCCGACGGTACCGTTGCCCAGATCTGCGTGAGCCAGGGTGCCACCGTCGACACCGGCGATGCTCTGATCGTTCTTGCGTAAGTTTTTCATCACTTTTTAAGAAAAGAGCTTTTCTATGTTAGAAACCATTCAAAGCTTTTGGGGAAACACCGCGATCTGCCGCATGCTTGCCGACGTCGACCTCTCGTGGAAGACGCTCGTCATGTACGCGATCGTCATCGTGCTGTTTTACCTGGCTATCGTCAAAAAATTTGAGCCTCTGTTGCCCCTGCCGATCGCGTTCGGTATGTTGCTTGCCAACCTGCCGTTTGCCGAATTGATCCATACGGAGAAATTTTTGACCACGGGAGAGATCAATTACGGGGATATCCTGCGAACCGGAAATCTCCTCGACATTCTCTACATCGGCGTCAAGATCGGCCTGTATCCGCCGCTCATCTTCTTGGGAATCGGCGCAATGACCGACTTCTCTCCTCTGATCGCCAACCCGAAGAGCCTCTTCCTCGGCGCGGCGGCACAGCTCGGCGTTGCCGCGGCTTTCTTCGGTGCCCTGCTCCTCGGCTTCTCTCCGCTGGAAGCGGCCTCCATCGGCATCATCGGCGGTGCCGACGGCCCGACTGCCATCTACGTCACCAAAACGCTTGCCCCGCAGCTTCTCGGTGCGATCGCCATCGCGGCTTACTCTTATATGGCACTCGTTCCGTTCATCCAGCCCCCGATCATGCGCGCACTGACCACCAAAAAGCAACGCCAGATCGAAATGAAGACCCTGCGCCCCGTCTCAAAGACTGAGCAGGTCATCTTCCCCATCCTCGTCACCATCGTGGTCTGTCTCATCGTTCCCGATGCGGCACCGCTCGTGGGTATGCTGATGCTGGGTAACCTGATCCGCGTCTCCGGCGTTGCGGAACGTCTCTCCAAAACCGCGCAGAATGAGCTCATCAACATCGTCACCATTCTGCTCGGCGTCTCCGTCGGTGCTACGGCTTCCGCAGACAACTTCCTGCAGCCCCAGACGCTCTACATCATTCTTCTCGGTCTGTGCGCTTTTGCCTTCTCTACAGTTGGCGGTGTGCTCTTCGGACAGGTGATGTACCTTCTCGCCGGCGGCAAGATCAATCCCCTCATCGGCTCTGCCGGCGTTTCCGCCGTTCCCATGGCCGCCCGCGTCTCGCAGACCGTCGGTCAGAAGGACAACCCCAAGAACTTCCTCCTCATGCACGCAATGGGCCCGAACGTGGCCGGTGTCATCGGCTCTGCCGTCGCCGCCGGTGTCTTCATCGTTCTGTTCCGCACCTTTGCTTGATCCTACCGAATTACCAAGGAGACTATTATGGCAGTTAAAATTTGTGAAACCGTACTGCGCGACGCCCACCAGTCCCTCGTCGCCACGCGTATGACCACCGAGGAGATGCTCCCCGCTCTGGAAATGATGGACAAGATCGGCTATCATTCTCTGGAATGCTGGGGCGGTGCCACCTTTGACTCCTGTCTGCGCTTTTTGGACGAGGATCCCTGGGATCGTCTGCGTACCATCCGCGACCACGTGAAGAACACCAAACTCCAGATGCTCTTCCGCGGCCAGAACATTCTCGGCTACCGTCACTACGCCGACGACGTGGTGGAATACTTTGTCCAGAAGTCTATTGCAAACGGCATTGACATCATCCGCATCTTCGACGCCCTCAACGATCCGCGCAACCTCAAGGTTGCCATCGACGCGACCAAGCGCGAGGGCGGTCACGTTCAGGCGGCCTTCTCTTATACGACAAGCCCCGTCCACACCAACGAGTACTTTGCAAACTTCGCAAAACAGCTTGAGGAAATGGGCGCCGATTCCATCTGCATCAAAGACATGGCCGGTCTGCTTCGTCCCTACACCGCATACGAGTTAGTGAAGAAACTCAAGGAAAGCGTCAAGATCCCGATCGAGCTTCACACGCACTACACCGCCGGTCAGGCGTCCATGACCCTCATCAAGGCGATCGAAGCCGGTTGCGACATCGTCGACACCGCGCTTTCTCCGCTTGCTATGGGTACTTCCCAGCCCCCGACGGAATCCATCGTCGCCGCCCTCGAGGGTACCGAATACGACACCGGTCTCTCGCTCGAAAAGCTCGACGAAGTGGCCCAGTGCTTTGAGCCTCTGCGCAAAGCCTATCTCGAAAGCGGTCTGCTTGACCCGAACGTGATGAAGGTCAGCGCCAACGCTCTCATCTATCAAGTTCCCGGCGGTATGCTCTCCAACCTGATGAAACAGTTGAAGGACGCCGGTCAAGCCCATAAGCTTGACGAAGCACTTGCCGAGGTTCCGCGCGTGCGTGCGGACGCCGGCTATCCGCCGCTCGTCACTCCTTCCTCCCAGATCGTCGGTACGCAGGCCGTTCTCAACGTGATGAACAACGAGCGCTACAAGATGGTCACCAAAGAGTTCAAGGGCATCGTCCGCGGCGAGTACGGTCAGACTCCCGTCGCAATTTCCGATGAATTCCGCAAGAAGATCATCGGTGACGAAGAGCCGATCACCTGCCGTCCCGCTGACAACATTCCGCCCGAACTCGATAAACTTCGCGCGGAGATCGCCGAATACATCGAGCAGGATGAGGACGTCCTCTCCTACGCGCTGTTCGGTCAGGTTGCCACCAAGTTCTTTGAAAAGCGCAAGGCGAAGAAATACCGTCTTGACGCCGATCATGCAAACGCTGAAACTCAGGTGCACCCCGTCTAAAAAACACCAAGCAAAAAGGCACAGACGAAATCGTCTGTGCCTTTTCTTTTTTCGCGATATGGGTGATCAAACCACGATGCCGCGCAATTTCAAGCGGAGGTGATCTGCGATCATGGCGATAAACTCGGAGTTGGTCGGTTTTCCTTTGTTGGTTTGGATGGTGTATCCAAAGAACGAATTGAGCACGTCTACGTCGCCGCGGTCCCAGGCAACCTCGATCGCGTGGCGGATGGCGCGTTCCACGCGCGAGGACGTTGTATCAAACTCGCGCGCAACGGTTGGGTACAGCGTCTTCGTCACTTCCCCGATGATCCGGCTGTCCTGCACGACCATCATGATCGCAAAGCGCAGGTAGCGATATCCTTTGATGTGTGCAGGGATTCCGACCTGATGAATGATGCGCGTCACGTGTGCTTCAAGGTCACTGGCGGAGTCACGAGGTTGCTCCCCACGTTCTTCCGTCACAAAACGGGAAAGCGTGTAGCGGATCTTCTCCGCGAGATTTGCATAATCAAACGGCTTGATCATGCAGTTTGACACACCGGCGGCAAACGCCTCCTCCAACAGTCGCTTGTCCGCGATCCCGGTCACAAGAATGAACTGCGGCGGAACATCCATTTGACGCTTCACCTCACGGATGAGTGCAGTGAGATCCAGTCCCGGAAACCACAGATCAAGCAGGACCGCATCGGGTGAAAGACGGACAATATCGGAAAGTGCCTCCTGCCCGTCGGCCGTGCTGCCGACTACGTCAAAGCCAAGTGTCGTCAGATTTTCCTGACAGATGTGCCGATAATCGCTCCCGGAATCCAAAAGATAAATTCTGTATGTTTGATCGTTCATGTTATTTTTCCTCTTTCTGCCATTTATTGGTAAGTTGCTGTGTACTAACTTTACCATAATTTACCAGAATATGCAAGCCCTTGACGAAAGAAATTTCCAGAAAATACCAAGTTTGGTGTTTTGCACAAGATGAAGAGTTTCATCTTGTATAAGATCAATAAGAATTGTGATTCTTTTGTCGAAAAAAGGAGACAGCGTCCAAGGGACGCTGTCTCCTTTTTTATTTGTGCGGATCAAAGCGTTTGATTCGGTTTTGTGCCGGAGGACTTCGCGGGCAAAAAGTACATCACAAGAAACGGGATGGACCAATAGATCGGATAGATATAACGCGGATGATTGAAGACCGCGGGGCCTGCGATCACCGTCAGAAGCTGGATGAACAACGGGAGGAGCAACAACAACCCCGACCACTCTTTTTTGGCGAACATGCGCAACAGAAGCCAAAGAAAGATCCAAACATAAAACACGGGGTTGATCAGACATCCGACGATCGGAACCGCAGAGAGACCCATTACAAACGCCAAGAGAGCCATTCTCAGCGCGTTTAAGATCGGGATCGGTTGAGCGTCGGGCCAACTTCCCAACACTGCATAAGCGCGAATATTCGGCTCATCGGGATAGAACGCAAAGTAGTTGGTGTTGACCGTCGCCTCGATGTAGGTGTCCGGATGCATCCACAAATGCTTCCACCAAACGCCGAAATACTCGCCCAGCGCAGACGCATCTTCTTTGTAGGTACGTTTTACGGGGTCGGAAATGATCGGATTATAGAGTTCATCC
>JAFQUW010000084.1 GCA_017408325.1 Clostridia bacterium
CTGTATGACGAGCCTGCGCGCGAAAGAATACATCTACGCAAACAACGTTCTGCCCGTGCGCTTTTTGCAGTATATGCAGCAGAAATCCGCCTCCTCCCTCCCCGAAACGAACATCACCGTGCCCAAGAGCGTCGTGATGAGCTATCGCGAGATGCTCCGCCTGTCCGCCGAAGCGTAATCCCTTGCCCTTTTGCCGCAGAGACCTTGTGTCTCTGCGGCTTTTGTGTTATCATAAAGGAGAAGAAATCGACGAAAGGAGCACCCTATGCCCCTCAACATTGTCATTACCGACGCCGACACCGTCTTTGACCGCCACATTTCGCCGGATCGTTTTTCCGACTACGGCACCGTTTACACCTGCCGTCTGGAGGACGAGGACGACATCCGCGAAAAACTCGCTTCCGCCGACGTCGTTCTCTGCAACAAGACCGTGTTTGACGCGGCGCGATTTGACTGTGCGCCGAACCTTTGCTACATCGGCCTTTTCGCAACGGGTTACAACAACATCGACCTTACCGAGGCCTCACGGCGCGGGGTCGTCGTCTGCAACGCGCCCGCGTACTCGACGGAGGCCGTCGCGCAGCACACCGTCGCGCTTCTGCTCGCTTTGACCGACCGCGCACACGAATACAACGAGACCGTGCGAAAAGGGGACTGGATCAAGAGCCGCACCTTCTCGTATTTCCCCCTGCCGCACATGGAGCTTGCCGCCAAGACCCTCGGTCTCGTCGGCTACGGGGCGATCGGTCGCCGCGTCGCGGACATCGCGCTTGCCTTCGGGATGCGCGTGCTCGTGATGAACCGCTCGAAGATCTCCGATTCGCGCGTGACGCAGGTGGACTTCGACACGCTCCTTTGCGAGAGCGACGTGGTGAGTCTGCACTGTCCCTTGAACGCCGAGAGCGCCGACCTGATGGACGAAAACGCCTTTTCCAAGATGCGCGACGGCGCGTATTTCATCAACACGGCGCGCGGAGGGCTGGTCGTCGAAGAGGCCCTCGCCGCCGCCCTGAACAGCGGAAAATTCGCCGGCGCCGGCATCGACGTCCTTCGCACGGAACCGATGAAGCCCTCCTGTCCCCTCATCGGGCTTGAGAACTGCGTCATCACGCCGCACGTCTCCTGGGCAGGCCCCGAGACGCGCCGACGTCTGCTCTCCGTGGTCGAAGACAACCTCGCCGCCTTCCTCGCCGGATCGCCGAAAAATCAGGTCAATTAAGGGGGGGTCTTCTTCTTTTATTTTCGAGAAAAGAAAAGAAGCAAAAGAAAAGCGGAGTATTAAGAAAAAACAAAAGTCAACGTTACACACAAAAGGCGGTCAAACGACGACCGCCTTTTGCGGCAAATGCCGTTCTTTTCATCTCTCCCTTTTCGCAAAAAACGGACAAAAAGCCCTTGCGCGCAAACGCCTGCCGCAAACTGCGCCCACGCTCTACGGGCGCAGTTTGTGTCTGACGTCCGTCCTTTCCCCCTTCTTTCACTTTGCTTTCTTCTTTGTTTCTTTCTTCTTTCTCACGAAAGAAGAAAGAAAAGAAAAAAAGAAGACGCCCTCACGCCTTGCAAGAGCGCGGATGTGGTGGTATAATAACGGGTGCGAAGAAACAGACGGAAGGAGAAAAACGGATGCGCTGTATCTCGCTGTTTTCCGGTTCCGGCGGAAACTCGGTCTACGTCGAACACGAAGGGACGCGGCTGCTCGTTGATGCAGGCGTCTCGTTTCGCCGTCTCTGCCTGTCTCTGGAATCGATCGGGGAAAGTGTACTTGACCTTGACGGGGTCTTCTTCACGCACGAGCACTCCGACCACGTCGGCGCACTTGCCATGCTCTTAAAAAAGACCGATCTGCCCTTCTACCTCGACGCACGCTCGGCGGAAGGCGCTTATGAAGCCCTGTTGGCAAAAGATCCTTCGCTTGCCGCAGAGTTCGTGCGCCGCACGCTCACCGTCGCCGCGGGCGAAGAGTACGACGTCGGTTCTTTGACCCTCGCGCCCTTTTCGCTGCCGCACGATTCGGCCGCCTGCCTGGGTCTCGTTTTTTTCGACGAAAACGGGGAAAAGCTGCTCGGGATCGCCACCGACCTCGGGGAAATGACCACCGAGGCGCGTCGCGCCCTCTACGGCTGTTCCGCGGTCATTCTGGAGTCGAATCACGACCTTGTGATGCTGGAAAACGGCCCCTATCCGCCCTATTTGCAGGAGCGCATCCGCAGCCCCTTTGGTCACCTCTCAAACCCCGACTGCGCGGCGTTTTTGTCTCTTCTCATCCCCGGCGGACTGACGCGCGCGATGCTCTTCCACCTCTCGGCGGACAACAACACGCCCGAGAAGGCTCTGGATGAGTGCCGCGCCGTGTTCGGCGAAAAAATCGCACTTTCCGTCGCCGCAGTCGACACGCCGACGCCCCTTTTGTAACCCTGACACCCCCACGATCTCCCCACGCAACGACACCCCCTCGGGCTTGTTGCGCGGGCTTTTGTGCGTTCTCATACGAATCGGATTCGAGGTACGGTATGGAATTTTTAAAACGGGAACTTAGACACATGCACGCGTTTTCGCCCCTGCAAGAAACCCTGAAAAAACCGGGGCTTTGCGTCGCGGAAGGCGTGAGCGAAGGTGCGCTTTCCGCGCTGTGCTGCGCCCTCACAAAAGAGGAACGCGCCCCGTCTCTCGTGGTCTGTGCCGATGATCGGGAGGCGTTTCGCGTCTCGCTGTCCCTGCGTGCCTTCGGCACGGAGGTCTTTTTCTTTCCCGCACGCGAACTCTCCCTCATCCCCGACCAGGCGAGAAGCGAGGAGTTTTCCACCCTGCGCCTCTCGGTGCTCTGCGCCCTGCACAAGCAAGAGAAGATCACCGTCGTCACCACCCCCGAGGCGCTGTTGCAGTCCACGATTCCGCCAAAGGAATTCGACGCGCTCTTCTTCTCCCTGAAGGTCGGAAAGGCCCTCTCCCCGGAGGATCTCTGCCGACGGCTCGTGACCCTCGGCTTTTCCCACGCGGAGCGCGTGGAGGGCGTCGGCCAGTTTTCGCGCCGCGGCGGCATCGTCGACTTTTTCTCGCCCTCGCACGCCGACGCAACCCGCGTGGAGTTTTTCGGCGACGAGATCGACCGCATCACCTCCTTTGACACCGCCACGCAAAAAAGCGTCCTGAAAGAAACGGAAGTCACGCTCCTGCCCGCACGCGAACTCTACCTCTCCGCAGACGCGCGTGGCCTGCTTGCCGAGCGCATCGACGCCGCTCTCAACCAAAAGCGTCTCTCCGACGCCGCCCGTGAATACCTCTGCCTGCAAAAAGAGGCTCTGGAAAACCGGCGCGAAGCCGCGGACACGCTTTTCCCCCTCCTCTATCCCTACGCCTGTCTTGCGGATCATTTCCCATCTGACTCTCTCTTTTTCTGCACCTCGTTTTCGCGCTGTGCGGACGCCCTTTCTGCCGCCTCACGCGCCGAGAATGCGCTCTTTGAAGCGGCGGCGCAAAACGGGGCCTTTGCCCTCTCTTCGCCGCACGCGCTCGGCGACGAAAACGACCTTCTTTCACTCTTTCGCGCCCGCCGCACGCTGCTTCTCTCCACACTCTCCGAGGGCGGACTGACCCAAAACGTCTTTTCCTTCCACACCCGACCCTCGCCGCTGTTTTTCGAAAACCGCGAGGTGCTCGCCGCCGCCCTGCACGACCTCGTCGAGGCGTCCTGCCGCATCTGTTACCTTGCGTCCAGTGCCTTTGCGGTCGACAACCTCGTCGCGATCCTGATCGAAGAGGGCTTTGACGCATACGGCGGCGACCCCGAAAACAACCCTCCCAAGGCAGGGCAGATCTGCGTGTTCTTTTCCGACGAGGTCCTGCACCGAAAAGGACGCGTGATCGGCTTCGAATCGCCCGAGACGCACTTTTGTCTCATCTGTGAATCCGCGGGAGAGGAGGAGGTCTCCTCGCTTTTGCGCCGCCGTCGGCGCGCAAGATCCGACAAAGATCAGACAAAGACGGCCATCGCCGCCGTCGCCGACCTGAAAAAAGGGGACTACGTCGTCCACGAGGCCTACGGCATCGGCGTCTTCGATGGCATCGAGACCATCACGCAAAACGGCGCGGGACGCGACTTTCTTAAGATCCGCTACGCAGGCGGTGACGCGCTCTACGTGCCCTGCTCCAACCTCTCGCAGGTGTCGAAATACATCGGTCGCGGCACCGACGGCACGCTCGCGCTCTCGCGGATGGGACACAGCCGCTGGAACGAACACAAGAGCCGCGCGAAACGTGCGGCAAAAGACATCGCACGTGAGCTCGTCGCGCTCTACGCCGCGCGCGAAAAGAGCGAGGGCTTCGCCTTCTCGCCCGACACGCCGTGGCAGGCGCAATTTGAAGAGGCCTTCGACTACGAGGAGACCGAGGGACAACTGCGTGCCGCAAGTGAAGTCAAACGCGACATGGAATCTCGCCGCCCGATGGATCGCCTGCTCTGCGGCGACGTCGGCTTCGGCAAGACGGAAGTCGCCCTGCGCGCGGTCTTCAAGTGTGTCATGGACTCCCGTCAGGCGGCGATCCTCGCTCCCACCACACTCCTTGCCGCCCAGCATTACCGCACGATTCTCTCGCGTTTTCGCGGCTACCCCGTGCGCGTCGCGCTCCTAAACCGCTTCTGCACAAAAAAAGAGATCACGAAGACCCTGTCGGAACTTGCCTCGGGTGCCTGCGACGTCGTCATCGGCACGCACCGCATCCTGCAAAAGGACGTGAAATTTGCCCGTCTGGGACTGCTCGTCGTCGACGAGGAACAACGCTTCGGCGTCTCTCACAAGGAAAAACTCAAACAGCTCGCCAAAAACGTGGACGTCCTCACCCTGACCGCGACGCCCATTCCGCGCACCCTCAACATGGCCCTCTCCGGCGTGCGCGATCTCTCGCTGTTGGAAGAGGCGCCGGGCGACCGCCTGCCGGTGCAGACCGTCGTCGCCCCCTTTGACGAAGCCCTCGTCCTCGGTGCCGTCCGAAAAGAACTCTCGCGCCGCGGACAGGTCTTCTATCTGGTCAACGACATCGAACGCCTGCCGCACCGCGCCGCGTGGCTGCAGGAGGCACTCGGCGACGCACGGGTGCGCTACGCCCACGGGCGCATGGAAAAAGACGAACTCAAAGACCTCTGGCAACAGATGAGCGACGGGGAGATCGACGTGCTCGTCTGCACGACCATCGTCGAGACGGGCATCGACCTGCCGAATGCGAATACCCTCATCGTGGAACACGCCGAACGCTTCGGACTCTCTCAGCTGCACCAGTTGCGCGGCCGCGTCGGACGCTCCTGGCGGCGCGCCTACGCGTATTTCACCTATCCGCCGATGCGCGCCCTTCCCGAACTTGCCGAAAAAAGACTGGAAGCCATCCGTGAATTTGCACGCTTCGGCAGCGGATTCCAACTGGCAATGCGCGACCTCGAACTGCGCGGCGCAGGCAGCCTTCTCGGCGCCTCGCAATCGGGGCATATGGAAAAGATCGGCTACGACCTGTATCTGCGCATCCTGCAGGACAGCGTTCTGGAAGAGCAGGGGATCACCCCCGAACAGACGCCCGACTGTTACATCGACCTGCCGATCCGCGCACGTCTGTCGGAATCCTATGTGCCGAGTTCCGCCGATCGGATCGCGCTCTATCAACGCTTTTCCGCGCTGTTGACCGAGGAGGCGGACGAGCCGCTGCGAGGGGAACTGGCCGACCGATTCGGGCCTTTGCCGATCGAGGCGGAGAACCTCTTCGTCGTCGCGCGTCTGCGCCGCGAAGCACTCTCTCTGGGCTTTGAAAAAGTCAGTCTGACGGAGAACGTGCTCTCCTTTTTCGTCAAGGAGTTCGACGACGCGCTCCTCGCTCTTCTCTCCGCGGTCTTTTCACACTATTTTTACAAGTCCGACGGGGAGAAAAAACGCCTCAATCTGCGCCTTTCCCCCGGACGGGATCCGATCGAGGCAACCGAGGACTTTTTCTTCCATTACCGCGCATTTTCCGAAGATCTGAAAAAAGGATAGACCAAACAAAAACACCCCCGAAAAACAATGCTTTTCGGGGGTGTTTTTCCACAGAAAAAAACGAAAATTTTAGTCTCTTTTTTTCTGTGGAAAACTTGCCATTTTCCCCACGGTATGTTATAATGGTTTGAATTGATTTATCCCCCCTAAAGGGGGGATAAAAATCCGAGGTTTTTATGTCTTTGAAAACGCGTATTCTCTCCCTTTTCCTTGCGCTTGCTCTGTCGCTCCCGCCGCTCGTCTCCTGTTCGGGACGCGCCGTTCTTTCCTGCGGCTCTCAGTCGATGGACGAGCGTCTTTTTTCCTACGCGTTGACGCTCAATAAGACCAAGTCGCTCGCCACCATCAAAGGATCGAGTCAGAACCTTGTCGACGACGAGGCGATCTGGACGACGGATCTCGGCGACGGAACCACCTACGCGGACATGGTGCTGGAGAGTACGGTCAAGACCTTAAAGATGACCCTCTTCTACGCGGACTACGCTCTGCAGAACGACCTCTCCCTCTCGGCGGACGAAAAAGCGGCAGTCGACGAAAATCTCAAGACGATCCTCGCCTCTTTTGAAGACCGCGCGGCCTTTGACTCCTACATGGCCTCTTACGGCTTCGACTATGATCTTCTGCACCGATACTACACGCTCGACGCCCTTTCGCAGGCAGGCATGCGCGCTTATTACGCACACCCTTTGACCTCGCTGACCTCCGCCGACGTGAAGGACTACTACAAAGAGCATTACGCGACCTATATCTACTTCTTCGTCAACGAGACGGACACTCTTCTCTCCAACGGCAAGCGCGTCCCTCTCTCCGAAGAGGATCGGGCAGAAAAAGCCGCCCTCTTTGAAAAAGTGCAAAAAGACGTCAAGAGCGAAGAAGACTTCAAGCGTTGGCTCGACAAAAGCGACGACAACGTCTTTGCTGACCAAAAAGCCGTGACCACTCTTCTATCATCCGCACCGCAGGGGATCGTCCGGGACTTGAAAGAAGCCGACGAAGACAGCCTCTTTGTCGCAGAAGGGGAGAAAGGCCGCTACCTCGTCTACAAGGCTCAACTCTCCGAAGACTACTTCAACGAAAACTCGCAGGGTCTTCTTCTCACGCTCATTTCCGAGCGCGAAGACGTCCTGCTCGAGGAACAGGAAGACCTCTTTTTCAAAGACGAAGCCTTTTTAGAAACGGTCAACGTTGCAACCTTAAAGATCTTTTGATCGCACGGAAAGGAAACTATGACATCACTCCAAGAACTCTGGCAACAGGTCCTCGCTCTCATTCAGGAGAAGACGAGAATTTCTCCGCCGTCGTTTAATCTGTGGTTTTACCATCTGTCCCTGCTTCGACTGACGGACACGGCGGCTTACATCAGCGTGGAACAGGATTTCAAACTGACGATCCTTGCCACGCGCTATCTGCATACCATCGAAGAAGCACTCGAGGAGACCATCGGTTTCCCCGTGCGTGCGATCTTCCTTTCGAAAGAGCATGTGGAAGAGCCCGCCGTCGCACTGGAGCGCGCCATCGACGAGCATCTTGAGCAGGGCGGACTGCCGCAGGGCGTTTTTTCCTCCATCGAATACCTCTCGAAGAAGGAACTGTCCGATCCGAATCTCTTTGAAAAAGAAAAGGAGAAGGAAAAACCCTCGAAGTCGCGCCTGCTCACCGAGGGACCCTTCGTGGCAAACCTTACCTACAACGACCGCTACTCGTTTGACAACTTCATCACGGGTGCCTCGAACCAGTTTGCCTATTCCGCCTGCCTTGCCGTCGCACAGAACCCCTCTCACGCGGCAAATCCGCTGTTCTTGCACGGCCCACCCGGCGTCGGCAAGACCCACCTTCTCTACGCGATCACAAACGAACTGATCAAAAAGAAAAAAGCCCGCGTTCTGCTCGTGCGCGGCGAGGACTTCACAAACGAGGTCGTCGACAGCCTCCGCGAGAGACGTATGGACTATTTCCGAAAGAAATACCGCAACATCGACGTCCTCTTGGTCGACGATATCCAGTTCATCGCCGGTCGCGAGGCGACGCAGGTCGAATTCTTCAACACGTTTGACGTCCTCCACGAGAAGAACAAACAGATCATCCTCTCCAGCGACCGTCCCCCGAAAGAATTTCAGGTGCTTGACGAGCGTCTCAAGAGCCGCTTTGCCTGGGGCCTGACCGCGGACATTCAGCGACCCGACCTGGAACTGAGAATGGCACTCTTCAAACAGAAGAGCGAACTGCTCGGGATCGAACTTCCAAACGACGTCACGCTGTTTTTGGCCGATCAGATCACGGACAACGTCCGCCAGATCGAAGGCATTGTGAAAAAACTGCAGGCGAGAAGTTACCTCGACGGCGTCATGATCGACCTCAACATGGCGAAAGGCTGTCTGTCCGACCTTCTCTCCGGAAACGAACCGCTGTCGGTCACCATCGACAAGATCTTCCGCACCGTTTCCGACGCCCTCGGCGTCTCGGTCGAGGAGATCAAGGGCCGCCGCCGCACCCGTGAGATCGCGGCCGCCCGTCACGCCTGCACCTATCTTTTGAAAAAACTGACCGACCTCTCTCTCATCGACATCGGCCGCGCGCTTGACCGCGACCACGCGACGGTCATCAACTCCTTGAAGAAAATGGAACAGGAGATCGGGGAAAACCCGGCTTTTGCCCGCCAGATCAAGGAACTGATGCGAGAGGTGAGACGCTGAAAAAAGAAGTCTGTGGATAATTGTGGAAGAGGTGTGCAGGTTTTCCACAGAGTTGTGAAATGACAAATAGGGCGGCAGAATCAACAAAGAGACCCTTTTCCACGCTGTCCACCCCCTCTACTACTATTACTACTCTATATATAAAAATATCAAAGAATATCCCGAGCCAAAAGGAGAACAACGATGTTTATTCGCATGGACAAAAAAGAACTGCTCGACGCCGTCACCCCCGCCCTCTGCGCGGTTTCCTCGAAGGGGACCCTTCCTGCGCTTGAGTGCTTGTACTTCAGCGCGGACGAAAAGGAAGGAAAGGTCACCGTTCTCGCTTTTGACAATTCCAAGGGCGTGAAAACGACTTTCTCGGCCAGCGTTCTTGCCCCCGGCGGAATTCTGCTCCCCGGACAGAAACTCGTCTCCTTCATCCGTTCTCTGCCCGACGGGGAAGTGTCCATCTCCAGCGACGACAAATTTTTGACCACCATCTCCTGCCGCAAGTCGAAACTCGAGATCGCCGGTATGAGCGAGGCGAATTTTCCCGCGCTGCCCGAACTGAGAGGGGACAAGAGCTTTATCGTGAAGCAGAGCGTTTTGAAAAAACAGCTCGGAGCGGTTCTGTTTTCCGTGCAGACGAAGGATCTCAAGCCCTCTTTGACGGGCGTTCTCTTTGAATTGAAAAAGAATCTGCTCACGCTCGTCTCCTGCGACGGCTACCGCATTTCCAAGACCACGCAGGAATGTGAGAACGAGTTGGAAGAAAAATTCATCGTCCCCGGCCGCACCTTGAATGAACTTGTGCGTCTGCTTGCCGACGACGAGGAGGAACTGAAGATCATCTTCACCCGTCGCCACATCATTTTTGAGTTTGAAGACCTCATCTTCTTCTCGAGACTCATCGAAGAAGAATTCATTGATTATAAGAAGAGCCTACCGCAGGTCTTCTCCTGCACGATGCTCTTTGACCCGATCGAGGCCGAAGCCGGAGTGGAACGCTGTGCGCTCGTCATCGACGACAACGCGAGAAGCCCCTTGTCGATCACGATCGCGGAGGACGTCGTGTATTTGAAGAGCCAGACCGCAAACGGAAAGGTGGAAGAAGAATTTTCCGCCGACGTGCAGGGAGAAGGACTCACCATCGGCTTTAACAACCGTTATTTTCTCGAAGCCTTGCGCGGCGCGCTTCTGTTCACGGAGGAGAAGGTCTTTGCGGAATTTGTCAATCCGATGAGCGGCGCGGTCATCCGTCCGACCGAGGGAGAGGAGTTCTATTATCTTCTGCTCCCTGTGCGTATGCAGTAATGGTCTTAACAAACGTTCGACTCAAGAATTTTCGCAACATAACAGAGTGCGACGTTTCCTTTGACGAGGGGGTCAACCTCGTCTTCGGGGAAAACGCGCAGGGGAAGACCTCGCTGCTTGAGGCGATCTACCTTCTTTCGGCGGGAAAATCGTTTCGCACGCGCCATATGCGCGAATTGATCCTCCACGAAGAAAAAGAAGCCTTTGCCGAAGCACATTACAAAACCGCAACCTTTGACGACATGCGGATGAAAGCGACGCTGTCGAAGGCGGAGGGCAAGGCGTTTTACAAAAACGGCGTGCGTGCGACAAAACTTTCCGAGATCATCGGGTCATTGTCTGTCGTGCTGTTTGTGCCGGAACATTTGTCTATGGTCAAAGACGGGCCGAGTGTGCGCCGTGCGTTTTTAGACGCGGCGATCAGCCAGCTTTACCCGATGTACCCCTCGTATTTAAACGAGTACAAAAAACTATACGAGATCCGCTTGAGCCTCATCCGACAAGCAAAACAGGATCCTCGCCGCCGCGATCTGTTCGGGCTGTATCACGCACCGCTTGCACAGATGAGTGCGAAGATCTGTCTGCACCGCCGCGCGTATATCCATGAATTGATTCCGCACGCCGCCGAGCAGTATCGGCTGATCTCCGACGCCAGAGAAGAACTTTCGCTTGCCTGCGAATCGGATATTCCAACGGAACTTCAAACGGAGGAAGAGATTGCCGCGTTTACGGCAAAGCGACTGGAAGACGATCTGGAGCGCGACATTCGTGCGGGCTTTCCCGTCCACGGAGTGCACCGCGACGATCTGTCGCTTCTCTTGGATCAGAAACCCGCGCGATCCTTTGCGTCGCAGGGGCAACAGCGATCCATCGTCTTGGCACTCAAACTCTCCGAAGGAGAGATCGCACACGACACTCTGGGAGAGACGCCGATCTTTTTGTTTGACGACGTGCTCTCGGAGCTGGATCGCCGCAGGCGTGATTTCGTGCTCTCGAAACTCGAGGGCAAACAGACCATATTGACCTTCTGTGACCCCGTGAGGAAGAAACAGCTGTCCTCCGCCCGTCGCATCTGGGTCAAGGAAGGGAATTTCCGCTGATGTTTTTGCAAGTGGGAGATTCATTCAGCGTCAAAAAAAGCGACGTGGTGTTCATTCTCGATGCCGATACGGCGTCGAGAGGAGCCGCCACGCGGGCCTTCTGGAAACAGAAGGAACAGGAGGGGCTGGTCATCGACTGCTCCGACACCCTGCCGCTGTCTCTTGTCTTGGTACAGGAGCGCGGAAAAGAAGCCGTGTTATATTTGTCTCGCCAGAAGAGCACCACTCTGTATGCCCGCTGGCGAACGAGAAAAGGAAGGAACGAACTTGACTGACACACAAGAAGTAAAAGATCTGCA
>JAFQUW010000085.1 GCA_017408325.1 Clostridia bacterium
CAGCGGGTTCAGCACGATCTGCAGCGGGGTGCCATCCGGCAGGAACGGCATGTCCTCCTTGCGCATGACGCGGGAGACAACACCCTTGTTGCCATGACGACCTGCCATCTTATCGCCGACGGAGATCTTGCGCTTCTGGACGATATAGACGCGAACCATACGGTTGACGCCCGGGGAGAGCTCGGCGTGATCCTTGCGGTCAAAGACCTTGACGTCCACGATGATGCCCTGCTCGCCGTGCGGCACCTTCAGGGAAGTATCGCGGACCTCGCGGGCCTTTTCGCCGAAGATGGCGCGAAGCAGGCGCTCTTCCGCAGTCAGCTCGGTCTCACCCTTCGGGGTGACCTTACCGACGAGGATGTCACCGGCGTGGACTTCCGCACCCTTGCGGATGACGCCGTCTGCGGTGAGGTCCTTGAGGGCTTCTTCGCCGACGGAGGGGATGTCACGGGTGATCTCTTCCGGTCCGAGCTTGGTGTCACGGGCTTCGTGAGAGTATTCTTCAATGTGGATGGAGGTGTACACGTCCTCGCGAACCAGACGCTCGTTGATGAGGACGGCGTCTTCGTAGTTGTAACCTTCCCAGGTCATAAAGCCGATGAGCGCGTTCTTACCGAGGGCAAGCTCGCCGTTGTCGGTGGCAAGACCGTCGGCAATGACCTGGCCCGCTTCGATCTTCTGGCCGACCGAGACGATCGGACGCTGATTGATGCAGGTGCCCTGGTTGGTGCGCTTGAACTTGATGAGGTGGTACTTGTCGGTGCCGGCTTTGCCGGTGATGACGATCTCGTCGGCGGAGACGCTCTCGACCTTACCGGCGTTCTTGGCGAGCACGCAGACGCCGGAGTCGACGGCGGCCTTGTATTCCATACCGGTACCGACGACGGGGGCTTCCGTGACCATGAGCGGAACAGCCTGCTTCTGCATGTTCGAGCCCATCAGAGCACGGGAGTTGTCGTCGTTCTCCAAGAACGGGATGAGTGCGGTGGCGACGGAGACGACCATCTTCGGAGAGACGTCCATAAAGTCGACGCGCTCACGCTCGACCTCCAGGATCTCTTCGCGGCGACGGGCGGTGACGCGGCGGTTTTTGAACCAGCCGTTTTCATCCAGCGGCTCGTTCGCCTGCGCGATGATGTACTCGTCTTCCTCATCCGCGGTCATGTAGCGGACCTCGTCGGTGACGATGCCCTTCTCGTGATCCACGCGGCGATACGGTGCTTCAATGAAGCCGAACTCGCTGATGCGCGCATAAGTAGAAAGGTAGGAAATCAGACCGATGTTCGGACCTTCGGGAGTCTCGATGGGACACATACGGCCGTACTGAGTGTAGTGAACGTCGCGGACCTCGAAGGAGGCACGGTCACGGGACAGACCGCCCGGGCCGAGAGCCGACAGACGGCGCTTGTGCGTCAGCTCGGACAAGGGGTTGTTCTGGTCCATAAACTGGGACAGCGGAGACGAACCGAAGAACTCCTTGATGGCGGAGACGACGGGACGGATGTTGATGAGTGCCTGCGGCGTGACGGACTCGTTGTCCTGAATGGTCATACGCTCCTTGACGATCTTGTCCATGCGGGAGAAACCGAGGCGCAGCTGATTCTGCAGAAGTTCACCGACACAGCGCAGACGACGGTTGCCGAGGTGGTCGATGTCGTCCTCGCGGCCGATGCCGTGGGCAAGGCAGACGAGGTAGTTGACGGAGGCGTAGATGTCCTCACGGGTGATGTGCTTCTTGACGAGGTCCGCCTTTCTCTCCTTGAGCGCGGCGATGATATCGGCCTGCTTCTTATAAGTGGAAAGGATCTCGGTGAGAACGTCGATGCGCACGCGCTCACGGATGCCCGCGGCGGAGGTGTCGAACTTAACGACCTTCGTCAGATCCACGGATCCGTTGGTGAAGACGTGGACGATCTGACCGTCGTCGGCAAAGACGTCGACGGTGCAGACGGCAGCCGCCTCGAGTTTTTCGATCGCCTCGGCGTCGAGGACGGTGCCCTTTTCGAGCACGATCTCACCGGTGAGGGCGCTGACGGCGTCGAGCGCGAGTTCATAACCCTCGATGCGCTTGGCAAAAGAGAGTTTCTTGTTGAACTTGTAGCGGCCGACGGCAGAGATGTCGTAGCGGCGCGGGTCGAAGAACATATTGTTGAGAAGGATCTCGGCACTTTCCACCAGAGGCGGATCACCGGGGCGCAGACGGCGATAGATCTCCTTGAGAGCCTCCTCGTAGGGAGTGGTGTGATTGGTGCGTGCAAGCTCGGTGATCCCATCCTTTTCGATGGACTGGATGATCTTGTTGTCGTCACCGAAGAGCGCACGGATGTCCTCGTCCTCGGAGAGACCCAGAGCACGAAGCAAAATGGTGACGGGGATCTTGCGGTTGCGGTCGATCTTCACGTAGAAGACGTCGTTGATGTCCGTCTCGTATTCCAGCCACGCGCCGCGATACGGGATCACGGTGCCGGAGAGGGTGAGCTTGCCCATCTTGTCGACGTTCTTGGCAAAGTACACGCCCGGGCTACGGACGATCTGGGAGACGATGACGCGCTCCGCACCGTTGATGACGAACGTACCGTTGTCGGTCATCTTGGGGAAGTCGCCCATGTAGATCTCTTGTTCCTTGATCTCGTCCGTCTCCTTGTTGGTCAGACGAACCTTAACGCGAAGCGGCACGGCGTAGTTGACGTCGCGCTCCTTGCATTCCTCCATCGGATACTTGGGGTTGTCCTCGATCGTGTAATCCACGAAGTCGATGAGCAGCTTGCCCGAGTAATCCACGATGGGAGAGACGTCCTCGAGCACCTCGCGGAGTCCCTCGTTTAAGAACCAGTCGTAAGATTTGCGCTGAACCTCAATGAGATTCGGCATCTCGAGCACTTCCTTGATGCGGGAAAAGCTCATGCGGACATTGGTTCCGAGTTTTTGCGGTGTCATTCGCATGTTGGAAAACCACACTCCATTCCTTATATTTAATGCGCCTATGTGAATTTTACATTTTATAGCCTAAAAATTCACAAAATATTTACATTTATGGAATTTATAGGCGATTTCAATGCAATTTTACATTATAAACAAAGCGTGTGCGCTTGTCAAGCGTTTTCGGTAAAAAAGTGTCTTTTTTCGCCCGCGGCAAAAAAACAGTTGCAAGCGGACGGTTTTTTTGATAAAATATGATCGGTCGAGTAGCGTCACCGACGCCCCCCCGTTTCCTTTTGCGAACGTCGACCATCCCCGTTTCAACTGTAAGGAGAATGCTATGCGTTTACTGATCCTGTCCTGCAACACCGGCGAAGGGCACAACTCCGCCTCCGGTGCCATTGAGGAGATTGCCCTGTCTCGCGGCGGAAGTTGCGAGAAGGTGGACGCGCTTGCCTTTTTGTCGAAGGCCATCTCCAAGACCGTCTGCGCCATCCACGTCAAGCTCTACCGAAACAGCATGATGACCAAACTGTGGAAAAAGGGCTACGCGAAGATGGAGGCGGACACCCTCGACGAGTCCGACAGCCCGAGCTTTGCCTCCCGTATGCTCGGAACGGGTGCGATCCGTCTGAGAAAGTATCTGCGCGAGAACGACTTTGACGGCGTCCTTTGCACCCATCCCTTCTCTGCCGTTATGCTGTCCAAGGCACTGGAAAAACAGCCGATGGACATCCCTTGTGCCTTTCTTTGCACCGACTACACCTGTTCTCCGCTGGTTCCCGACCAGTCTCTCCCCTTCTGCTGCATTCCGCACCCGGATCTCAAAGAGCTCTTCCTCTCCTGCGGGATCCGAGAAGAGACGATCCGCTCCACGGGCATCCCCGTGCGCCACGTCTTCCGCGAAAAGAACTCGAAGGAGGAGGCGCGAAAGATCCTCGGCGTCGCCCCGGACGCGATCAATGTCGTTTTGATGTGCGGTTCGATGGGCTGCGGGCCGATGGAAGACCTCGCCTTATCGCTCGCGGACAGCCTTCCGGAAGACGCGCTGTTGACCGTCTGCTGCGGCACGAACAAAAAACTGCTGGCCACGCTCGAAAAAGCACAGATCAAAAACCTTCGCCCGCTCGGCTTCACGCGCGACGTTCCGCTTTGGATGGACTCGGCGGATCTGTTCATCACCAAGCCCGGCGGACTCTCCGTCACCGAGGCGGCCAACCGCGGCGTCCCGCTCCTGCTCGTCAACGTCGTCGGCGGCTGTGAGACGCCGAACTTCAACCTCTTCTTGGAAAAGGGCTACGCCGAGGGCGTCGAAACTGCCCCCGAGGTGCCCGCCCTCTGCCGCGAGCTTTTATCTGACCCCGCGCGCCGCGCAAAGATGGTCGAACTGCAGGCGCGCGACTTCTCCGAAGATGCGGCGATGGCCATCTGGCGCATTTTTGATCCGGAGGCCTGAGTGTTTCACGCAAACGGACGAGCGAAGCGTTGTTTCGTTTGTCAAACGAACTTTTTTGCAAAAAAGGTTTGACAAGCGGCCCCTCTTTGTGCTATGATAGACAAGCTCGTCAGATGCGGGTGTAGTTCAATGGTAGAATATCAGCCTTCCAAGCTGACTACGCGGGTTCGATTCCCGTCACCCGCTCCACAATTTTATATGCCACAGATCCCCCTCAACACGCGCCAGTAGCTCAGGTGGATAGAGCAACTGCCTTCTAAGCAGTAGGTCGGGGGTTCGAATCCCTTCTGGCGTGCCAGTATGGTGGGTGTAGCTCAGTTGGTTAGAGCGTCAGGTTGTGGCCCTGAAGGTCGCCGGTTCGAACCCGGTCACTCACCCCAGAAAAAAGG
>JAFQUW010000009.1 GCA_017408325.1 Clostridia bacterium
GTATCACCTGATGAAAAACCTGCTCGGTATGTCCGCCGACGAAATGCACGAGGTCTTTGCCGAGTGGATGCGCGGCGATCTGGACAGCTACCTCGTCGAGATCACGCGCGACATCCTCGCCTACAAGGACGAGGACGGGGCCCCCATCGTCGAGAAGATCCTCGACACCGCAGGACAAAAGGGCACCGGCAAATGGACCGGCATCGCCGCGCTCGATGAAGGCGTTCCGCTCACCCTCATCGGCGAGGCGGTCTTTGCCCGTTGTCTCTCCGCGATGAAGGAAGAGCGCGTGAATGCAAGCACCATCCTCCCCGCGATCGCCGCAGACGCCCCCGTTCTCACCGCAGAAGAGAAGGCACAGTGGATCGAGAACATCCGTTGCGCCCTCCTCGCCTCCAAGATCGTCTCCTACGCACAGGGCTACACCCTGATGCGCGCCGCCGCGAAGACCTACGGCTGGAACTTAAACTACGGCGGCATTGCCCTGATGTGGCGCGGCGGCTGTATCATCCGCTCCGTCTTCCTCGGCAAGATCAAGGACGCCTTTGACAAGAATCCCGAACTTCAAAACCTCCTGCTCGACGAATATTTCACCGAGAAGATCGCGTCTCTCATCGCGGGCTGGCGCGCCGTCGTGGCGCAGGGTGCCCTGACGGGCATGCCCACTCCGGCCTTCTCCTCCGCACTCGCCTACTATGACGGCTACCGCTCTGCCCGTCTGCCGGCAAACCTCCTGCAGGCACAGCGCGACTTCTTCGGTGCACACACCTACGAGCGCGTGGACGCGCCGCGCGGCGAGTTCTTCCACACCAACTGGACCGGTCACGGCGGCGACACCGCAGCGACCCAATACACCGTCTGATCAAGAGAGGAAACACCGATGCTCAAACTTCGTGAAAACTGCAAATACGCGCTCGTCTGCCCCTCCTCGATGGGCGTGCGCATCACCCCTGCCTCGGGTCAGCCCGTGGCGTCTTCCAACACCTTTATGATGCAGGGCACCTCCGCCGAGACGAACGTGCTCTCCATCTCCTCCCACCTCGGTCTGAAGACGAAGGTTCTGACCACCTTCGTCAAGGACAGCCCGATCGCGGAATTCATCCGCCGCGACCTGCGCGCGCGCGGCATTGAGTACGAGGGCGTTGAGGTCGAGCAGGGCGGCCCCTGGGGCTATCGTCACCAGTTCAACATTGCAGACAGCGGCTACGGAAGCCGCGGTCCGCGCGTCTGCAACGACCGTGCCGGCGAGGTCGGCCGCACTCTCAACATCAAAGACTTCGATCTGGAGCGCATCTTTGGCGAAGAGGGCGTTGCCATTCTGCACCTCTCGGGTCTCATCGGTGCTCTGTCCCACGACACGAGCGTCTTCTGTCTGGAGCTTGCCCGCGCCGCAAAGAAATACGGCACGCTCATCTCCTTTGACTTGAACCACCGCGCCTCCTTCTGGCGCGGTCGCGAAGAGGAACTTGCCGAGATCTTCTCCGAGATCGCTTCCCTCTCCGACATCCTCATCGGCAACGAAGAGGACTTCCAGCTCTGCCTCGGCATTCAGGGCCCGGAGGCAGGCGGCAAGGACATCTCCGCCAAGATCGACTCCTTCAAGGAAATGATCGGTCGCGTCAAGGAAGAGTATCCGAACGCGAGCGTTTACGCAACCACCCTGCGTCAGGTCGAAAACGTCAATTCTCACCTCTGGGGCGCGATCCTCGCCTACGGTGACGAATGGCACGTGGTCGAGCCGCGCCGCATCACCGTCCTCGACCGCATCGGCGGCGGAGACGGATTTGTCGGCGGGATGCTCTACGGCATCCTGCGCGGCTGGGAGAGCGAGAAGTGGATCCAGTTCGGCTGGGCATCCGGCGCACTGGCTACGACGTTCCTCACCGACTACGCACAGCCTGCCGACGAGGACGTCATCTGGTCCATCTGGGGCGGCAACGCACGCGTCAAACGCTAAAAAAGACGCATAAACACCGCGCAAAGGGGCAGGGTTGCTAAGGACAGTTATCTTTATTAGAAACGGAATTTGGCACACAAATTCCCTGCTTGTAACAGTATAAGACAAAACTACCCGAAGAAGAGAAATCTAACTCTTTTTCGGGTGGTTCTTTTTATTTAGTGATATTCTTTGCTACGCAAAGAGTGATATTTTCGCTTTGCGAAAGTGATATTGAAGCCTTGCGGCTTCAGTGATATTTTATTCTCCTTCAAACTGCCACAGGCAATATCACTTGGACGTTAGTCCAAATATAACTGCGAAGCAATAGAACTCGCCGAAAGGCGAATAAAACTGCCCAAGTGTCCTTATAAACACTTGGGCAATGCGCGGTGTTTTTTCTTCTTTACAAAATCGGAAAAATCCCGTATAATGACACTGTACCCCAAATACACGCCGCGTGCGCACGAATTTTGAGGAAACATCATGGAAACAACTCTGGTCGTCATGGCCGCCGGTATGGGCAGCCGCTTCGGTTCGCTCAAGCAGATGCAGGCCGTGGACGAACAAAACCGAGGACTTCTGGAATACTCCGTTTACGACGCGAAAATGGCGGGCTTTGACCGCGTGGTATTCATCATCCGAGAATTTTTCGCCGAGCAGTTCCAAGAAACCATTGGGCGCGCCTGCGAAAAGATCCTTCCCGTCACCTACGTGTATCAGGAACTTGACTCCTCTTTGCCCGAGGGATTTTCCCTCCCCCAAGAGCGCGAAAAGCCGTGGGGCACGGGTCACGCGGTGCTCTGCGCCAAGGACGCGGTGAAGACTCCCTTTGGCGTCATCAACGCCGACGACTACTACGGCCGCGCCTCCTTTGAGGCTCTCCACGAACATCTCACGAGCGGCAAGGGAACCTGTATGGTCGCGTTCAACCTGAAAAATACCCTCTCGGAAAACGGCACCGTCTCGCGCGGCGTCTGCGAGGTGGCTGGCGAACGACTCGTCTCCATCACGGAGCACACCGCCCTCGACAAAAACGCTCCCTTCGCCCCCGACACCCCCGTCTCGATGAATATGTGGGGCTTTATGCCCGAGTTCTTCCACGAACTTGAAGCGGGCTTTGCCCCCTTCCTCTTCGGACTGGAAAACCCCGTCAAGGGCGAGTACTTCCTGCCCTCCGTCGTCGACGCGACCTTAAAGCGCGGCGAGACCGTCACCGTGAAAACGAGTGACGAAAAGTGGTACGGCATCACCTACCGCGAGGATCTGGACGAACTCAAAGCCGCCCTTGAGAAAAAACACGAAGAAGGCCTTTACAAGGGTCTGTAAAAAAAGAAACAAAAAGAAGCACGCCTAGGCGTAGTGTTCTAAAGGACGATAAGAAAAACGAATCAAATATAACAAAAAACTCTCTGCTGAATTTCGGGCAGAGAGTTTTTCTGTTTGTGTGGTTATTTGTTTCTTAAAACGGCTTTTGTTGTTCTGATAATCTCGGCGAGTGATTTGATTTCTTCGGGAGAGCAGTCTGCAAGAATATCGTCAATCATCTTCACGGAAACGTGATTGCTCTTGACTAAACTGCCGTATGCGATTTCGTCGAGAGTTGCGCCAAGTGCGTTTGCGATATTTACTAAAGTGGGCAAACTGAGTTTGGTTGCCGCACGTTCAATATGCGAAATATTGGAAGGCTCAACGCCGGATTTCTCTGCAAGTTTTGCTTGTGTCCATCCTTTTGCAGTACGAATCTCTTTTATTCTGCTACCAATTGAAATATAGTCAATGACCATAGAATTCACCTCATAATTTACACAAAGTTATTGTATATCCTATTAGGATATGATAAAATAACGTGTATATCCTAATAGGACGCACAATAATAATTTCTTGGTTTTTATTATGTAAATCATTCGTGAGGTGAGTATATTGATTGAAAACACCTGTTGCTTTTTTGGTCACAGAACAATAAACGATACCGACGATTTGAGGACGAAAATTACCGAAGCCGTTGAAAGACTGATTACGGACGAAAATGTAGATACCTTCTTGTTCGGAAGCAAAAGCCAATTCGACAGCGTGTGCCTTAAACTCGTGAGCGAAATAAAAGAAAAATACCCGCACATAAAACGAGTCTATGTACGGGCAGAATATCGACATATAAGCGAGAAGTATAAAAATTATTTGCTGGAAAGTTACGAGGACACTTATTACCCCGAAAAGATAACAAACTCAGGCAGAGCATCTTACATCGAGCGAAACTGTGAGATGATAGATAAAAGCTGCTATTGCGTTGTCTATTATGACGAACTCAATATCCCAATGACCCGCAAAAGCGGCACTAAAATCGCCTTGGATTATGCCATAAAGAAATGTAAAAAGATTATCAGAGTATTATAAGGCAACTTGCGGAAAATGTGCCGTACATTTTCCCTGCTTGTTACGGTATAAGACAAAATTAAAAGCTGTGTAGAAAATTTCTACACAGCTTTTTTACTGTCCATTCGAGTACAACCTATAAAGCGTGCTTCTTTTCTTTTCGGATCCGTTTATTCGGCTGCCGCCGCAGGCGTGTTCTCCTCTTCATCGTCTTTGGAGGCGTCGGCCATCTTGAAGGAGTTGATGAAGCGCCAGAGCGTCTTGATGTAGCCGCGGTAGAGGAAGAGATAGAGCGCGGTGCAGAGTGTGCCGCAGACGACGGCGGCAACGAGGGGAAGGTCGGAAAAGTTCGGGAAAACGGGAGAGAGGAGGGTGACGGCAAGGCCCATCAGTCCGTGTCCGACCAGACCGATCGAGAAAGCGGAAAGGGTGAGCGTCCCCATCTGTTTCCAGGGCATGATCGCGGAAAAGCGGGTCTTGATGACGCGGCAGGTGGCAAGCAGTTGCACCACGTTCATCATCGCCGCGGAGATCACGCTTGCAACGGCCAGACCGATCGTTCCGAGATCGGTGCAGAAGTAGAAGAAGGAGTTTAAGACGACGTTGACGCCGAGCGACGCGCAGGAAGAGACGAAGATGAACTTCGTGCGGCCCGTCGCGTTTAAGATCATCCCGAAATAGGTCACGCGAAGAAGCAACGTGAAGCGGAAGATGATGAAGACGGGGATGCTCTCCAGATACTTTTCGGAGTAGAGCAGTTCCACGACCTGCGGCGCGAAACAGACGAGCATCGCCGCGGCAAAGACGAGGA
>JAFQUW010000086.1 GCA_017408325.1 Clostridia bacterium
AGAGCACTTCTTTACGAAGTGCTCTCCCTTTCGGGTGCTTTTTTTGATTATTCTTCATAGAGATTGGGCGCGGCGCGTTTATGGGCGCTGACGCTGTGCATCCGGTCGATCTTTTCTTTGGTCTCGGGGGGAGGGGTCGCTTCTCCGAGGAGGTAGGCGTCGACCTCGGCGTAGGTGATCCCCATTTCTTGTTCGTCCGTCTGTCCCTCAAAGAGGCCGGCGGAGGGTGCTTTTTCGCGGATGGACTTCGGCGCGTCGAAATAGGCGAGAAACTCGTAGACCTCGCGCACGGTCAAATCGGCGATCGGGTTGAAGTCGAAGGCGCCGTCGCCGTGCTTGGTGAAATAGCCGAGGTGGCGTTCACTGCGGTTGCCCGTTCCGGCGACGAGTCGGTTTTCGCTCTGGGCGAGGGTATAGAGGGACGCCATCCGAAGGCGCGGTGCGAGGTTCTTTTCCGCGTCGGCGGTGACATTGCCTGCCGCCGCGAGGGCGGCAAGGTGTGCCTCTTTGACGGCGGTGAGATCCACCGTGCGGTTTTCGATCCCGAATTTTTCGCAGAGCGCGCGGGCGTCGTCGAGATCCTGCCCGTAGTTTTGTTTTGAGGAGCAGGGCATCATCACGCTCACCGTGTTGTCGCAGGCTCTCTTGCACAAAATGCCGACGAGGGCGCAGTCTTTTCCGCCGGAATTGCCGAACACGATGCCCGCGGCGTGCGCGGCGGCAAGGCAGGAGCGGATGTATTCGACGCGAAGGGTCGTTTCTCGTTCGTAATCTCTCATATCAGAGCCTCAAAGGGTGGGATAGTCGCAGGCGGCGACGGTCTCGACGGCGAGCACTTCCAGCGCGTCCAGTGCGTCGAATTTCGCCTCAAACGCTTCGCGCAGCACGGAAAGCTCCGTGCAGGAGAGCAGGAACAGAACGTCTTTCTCGCGCGAAAAGACGCTCTCGGCCGCGGAGAAAAGGCGCACCTTTGCCTCGGCGTGGCGCGAGGCTTTAACGAGGGTGATCGCGTCCATCGCCGCGGTCTGTTCCTCCTCGGTCAGGGGGATGAAACGGTGACCGTCTGCGGCGGATTCATAGACGCCGACGCGGTTTAAGCCCGTCGTGCCGAGCACGCACAGGGGGCGCTCGGTGCCTGCCGCCCTCAGCGTTTCCTCGACCATGTTGACAAAGGTGACGTGTTCGGGAAAGACGAGCTCGGACAGAAAGGCGTGCGCCGTGTTGCAGGGCGTGGCGATCACCTCCACGCCGAGCGCGGCGAGGGTGTCGACGTCCGCCTGCAGAGCCTCCACGGGGCTTTCGCCCACGCCGAGGAGCGCGGCGGTGCGGTCGGGGATCAGGGTGTTGTTCAGGACGATACAGGGGATGTGCTCTTCATCCGTGTCTGCCTTCGTGTGCGCAATGACGCGGGAGAGAAAGAGCGCGGTCGCCTCCGGCCCCATTCCGCCTAAAATGCCGAGTTTGTACATACGTTACGCCTCGAAGACGGTACGGCCGCCGATGATGGTGCGGATGACGTTGACGTCGTCGTCGAAGACGAGCAGGTCGGCACGGCGACCCTCGGTGAGGACGCCGCGATCGCGCCAGCCCATGATGCGCGCGGGGGTGGCGGACGCCATCTTGACGGCGTCGTTTAAGGGGACGCCGGCCTTCTTGTACATGTTGCGCACGAGGCGGTCGGTGGTGGCGACGCTTCCGGCGAAGGCTTTTCGGTCGGGCATCTTGCAGACGCCGTCCTCGATGATGCAACGCTGACCGTTTTTCAGGCTGCCGAGGATGGAGTCGCCGTCGGGCATCCCCGCGCCGCGCAGACTGTCGGTGGTCAGGGCGACCTTGTCGGGTCCCTTGGCGCGGTAGATGTAGTTGAGAAGGGAGATCGGCAGATGGTGACCGTCGGCAATGATCTCCACGTCGAAGTCGAGCATATAGCCGGCGTCGATGAGGCCGGGGAAGCGGTAGGAGTTCTTGCGAACGAGTCCTGACATACCCGAATAGAAGTGGGTGAGCAGGGTGTAGCCGTTTTCAATGGCGACGAGGGCGTCGTCGTACATTGCGTCGGTGTGTCCCAGAGAGGCGACGACGCCGCGCTCGGCAAGATAGCGACCGAGCTCCATGCCGCCCTCCAATTCCGCCGCGATCGTCCAACGGGCGATCTCGGGGCAATGGGTCAGGATCTTTTCGTAGTGCTCACGGCGCGGCGCGACGATGTAACGCTCGTCCTGCGCGCCCTTCTGGCTCTTGGCAAAGTACGGGCCCTCCAGGTGGACGCCGGGCATATTCGCGCCCTCGGTGTTCTCGCGCGCGGCGCGGCGGTAGACGTCAAAGAAGGCAAACAGTTCCTCGTCCGAGCAGGTCAGCGAGGTGGGAAGCATCGAGGTCGTGCCGTGCGTGGCGTGCAGGCGCGAGGCAACGAGAAACGCCTCCTCGGTCGCGTCCATAAAGTCGTGACCGCCGCCGCCGTGCAGGTGTAGATCGATGAAACCCGGGGAAACATAGTGTTCGGGGTATTCAAAGACCTTGCCTTCGGCAGTCTTGCGGCGTTCGCCGACGTAGGTGATGAAGCCTTCCTCGTTGAAGGCGACCTCGCCCATCGGCAGGATGCGGGAGGGGGTGATGACGTTGGCGATCAAGCGGGTGTCCATATCAAAAGCTCCTTTTCAGACAGCAGATTTCTCTGTTTGAAGTATAGCACAGACCGCCTTTTTTTGCAAGGCGGAGAGGGGCGGAATGTGAATTTTTTTCGCCTCTCTTGCAAGAAGAACAAAAGAATGGTATGATAAGACAAAGTTGAGAAAAAAGAAAGGGGACGAGAGCGATGGGAAGCACTTCTGCCAAACGCCGCCGACTGACGCAGTTCGGTGCATGGGGCATTCTTTGCCTGTGCGCTCTGCTGCTTGTCGGACTGTGCACGAACACCCTCGTGTTGCCTTTCGTGAACCTCTCCGCCGCCGTCGCCGACAAGGAGGAGAACCTCGTCGAACCGCTCAAAAAGCCCGAAGACGGCGAGGCGACGCCCGTTCTCTCGTTTCTGGATATGCTCTATCATTTCAGCGAGGCGACCGACGAGAAGGCGAAGATCACCCCCGAGTTCTACACCTCGAAGATGGGCCTGCGCCTGATCGAACTTGAACAGGCGGCTCTTCCCACCGTCGGGGAGGTCGACGGCGTCCCCGCCCTGCAGGCACGCATGGGCTTTCTCGTGCGCACGGCGCCCGACGGCACGCGCACGCTGATGGATGCGGACGGCACGGTGCTCGTCGAGGTGCTTGACGAGGGCACCGACCTCATCGGCCACTGGGACGAAAACGGCAACGCCGTGTTCAAGACCAAGAAGGGCTACCGTGTTTACAGCCGCAAAAAAGGCGAATTCGTCAAGACGAATTACGATCCGCACCTGTCCGCCATTCGCGGTGTGGATCTTCCCATTTACTACGAACGACCCGATTCGCGCATTGCGCTCTCCTACAAGGACGGCTATTACGGCTACTTCTACACCGATACGGGAGACGCGAACTACCAGTACACGCACAAGGGACAGAGTTACCAGTTCCGTGAGGGCTGTGGTGCGCTCGGCACCGCCGACGGCATCATCGTCGTCGACTACGTTGCCCGACGCCTCTTCGTCTCCTGGGGCACGCTTCTTCAGCCCGAGGGAGAGGGGATCGAGCGGCTCGGCTACTACCGCATGGATCACGGGTTGATGCTCGTGTCCCGCGAAAACGATGCGGGCAAGCGCGAAACGCTCATTTTGACCGAGGACGAAAGCCTCGTCTATCTGCCGCGCGACTTCAACCTCGTCTGCTACTCCGACGGCGTCTTTCTGTTGGAAAAAGACGGCCGCTACGGCTATCTCGACTACACGGGTCGTTGGATCACCGATCCCGTCTACACCGCCGCCACGCCCTTTTCCGAGGGGCTTGCCGTCGTCACGCGCGCCGACGGCAAGGTCGGCATGATCGACACCGCGGGGGGATTTGTCATCCCCTGCGAGTTTGAGAAGATCACCTCCTCCGGCGGCGCGATCACGCTCTACGGCGACGGCCGTTGGGTCGTCTTAAACAAAGTGAAATAAGGGGCTCTTCTTGAAACGAACGAAACTCATCGACCGCCTTTTGCCGCCGTACACGCGCGGCGAGGAGTGGTTCAACGCGATCAGTCACATGGTCGGCGGCGTCTTCGGCATCGTCGCGCTCATCCTCGCGACCGTCGTCGCGGCACTGCGCGGCAGCGCGTGGGCGCTCGCCTCGGCCGTCGTCTACGGACTTTCGCTGATCCTGCTCTACACGATCTCAAGCGTTTACCACGCCCTGCGCCCGCCGATGGCAAAGAAGGTGATGCAGGTGCTTGACCACTGCGCGATCTACCTTCTCATCGCGGGCACCTACACGCCGATCCTCCTCTGCCGCGTGCGCACGCAGTACCCGATGGAGGCATGGCTCCTGTTCGGCGTCGTCTGGGGCGTTGCCCTGCTCGCCGTTACGCTCAACGCGATCGACCTGAAAAAATACCGCGTCTTTTCCATGATCGCCTACCTCTCGATGGGCTGGTCGGTCGTCTTCGCGGCGCGCCCCGTGCTCGCCACCGTTCCCGCCGCGGGTCTTTGGTGGCTCCTTTCCGGCGGCATCGCCTATACTCTCGGCGCGATCCTCTACGGCATCGGCTCGAAGAAAAAGTGGTTCCACTCCGTCTTCCACATCTTCGTCGTCATCGGAAGCGTCTGCCACTTCGTCACCATCCTCTGCTACGTGCTCTGAGAAAAAAGCAGAAAAACACCGCCTTTCGGGAGCCTTTTGTTCTTTCTCTCTTCTTTTCTTTTCGAGAAAAGAAAAGAAGCAAAAGAAAAGCCGAGACGGGAAAAAAGAAGAATCGACCTCACGCACAAACGGCACCCATAACGCGGGTGCCGATTGCGGTTTATGGAAAAAGATTGCCGTCACCGAAAAAACGCCTGCCGCAAACTGCGCCCACGCTCTACGGGAGCAGTTTGTGTGCAACATTCCCCTTTTTTCCCTTCTCCCCTTTGCTTTCTTCTTTGTTTCTTTCTTCTTTCTCTTGAAAGA
>JAFQUW010000087.1 GCA_017408325.1 Clostridia bacterium
ATCCGTGCAAACTGTGCTATAAATAGATTCCCCTCTTTGTTATACCGAAAAAACCAAAAACAGGTGGATTGAACCGATGAAAAACAAAAAAACGTGGATCTTACTTGCCGGTATTGCCCTCATTTTGATCGCAGGCACGTTGCTTGCCGTTTTCCTGCCCCCTTTCCTTTCGGAGCAGGCGAATGAAAAGGCGAAAAAAGAGGCAGAGGAAGCCTTTTCCCTCACCGGCGGTTTGGATTACCCCGACGCGCTCTTTGCCTCAGGCAACAAGGCGGTGGCTCTTCAAAACGGAACCGTCCTCGGCGTCTTTGACAGCGCCGACGACGCGGCAAAAGCCCTGTTGGACAACCCCGAAACCTCTCGCGACGAATCCGTCGGCTATACGACGAAGGCCGTCGGTGAGAACGAAGCCCTCTCCTACCTGATCCCTGCCCTTCCGAGTGCCCCCGACAAAGACACCGTGGGCGCAAAATTCACCTTTGACGACGCGGTCGAGGCGACGCGCGGATTTGACGCCGCCCCCGTCACGTACGAAGCGTGGATCCGCGTTCCTACCGAGGGCGTCTGCGGCGGCATCATCATCGGCAACTACGGCGGAGGTGTTTTCCCCTGCTTCTGCCTGGAGATCTTTGACGGCGGCGTTCCCCGTATCTACGTCTCTTACGCCGAAAACAATTCTTCCACGGCGACCTTCTCGAACGTCAACGTCCGCACGGGTGAATGGCTCCATCTTGCCGTCGTCAACGACGTCGAAGCAAACGAGGCGCGCTGCTACGTCGACGGCGAGCTGAAGGAGACCCGCGCCGCCATCCGCGAGATCGAAAAAAGCGTCCCTGCAAAAATCGGCGGTGACAACCGTCAGGACAACAAGAAGGCTTTCAAGGGCGAGATCCACTCGGTCGCCGTCTACGACAGCGTCCGCACCGTGTTCGAGATCCAAGACGATATGAAGACCTGCGGCACCGACGGACTTCTCGCCGCGTGGAACCTGTCCTACGTTCCAAAAAGCCGCGTGATCGCCGACGCAAGTGCAAACGGCTTCAACCTTTCCTGGCCGCAGATCTGGTTTCAAGAAAAGGAGCCCGTCCCCGATTACGATTATTCCTTTGCCATCATCGGCGACACCCAGCTCTCCAACGTCTTCGACGGCGAAGCCTTCCTCGGTCTCTTTGACTGGATCGTGGAAAACCGCGAGGAAAAGAAGATCGCCTACACGATCGGTCTCGGCGACATCACCGACGTCAACCGTCCCGACGAATGGGACCGCGCCATTCAGGGCTACGGCAAGCTGGACGCGGCTGATATGCCCTATACCGCCCTGCGCGGAAACCACGACAGGCAAGATCTCTTCAACCAGACCTTTGACAAAGACGCGTACACCTCGCATCTCTACGGAAGTTACGGCGACACGCTTGCCAACACCTACCGCAAGATCAACGTTCAAGGCAATCTATACCTCATCATCACCCTCGACTTCGGCGCACGCGACGACGTCTTGGAATGGGCAAGCGAAATCATTGAGAAAAACCCCGACTACAACGTCATCGTCGCAACCCACGCCTACCTCTACCCCGACGGAACGACGATCGATCAGGATGATTCCTACGCGCCGACGAACACCGACCCGAAAAACAACAACGGCGACGACATCTGGGAAAAACTCGTCCGACGCCACGAGAACATCTCCCTCGTCCTCTGCGGACACGAATCTGATCCCTATATCGTCTGCACGCAGACGAAGGGCGACCACGGCAACACCGTGACCCAGATCATGAGCGACCACTCCTACGTCGACTCCGGTCAACACTACGCCGGCTTTGACACCGCGGCGATCGTGACGATGCTCTACTTCTCCGAGGACGGCACGAAGGTCGACGTCGAGTGCTACTCGACCAACTACGACATGTACTACCGCGCGGAAAACCAGTTCTCCTTCACGCTCGACACCGTCGACAAGGAATAACACTGGCACCAAAAAAGACCGTCCGAACAGGACGGTCTTTTTTCGTTTGATACGTCAGACTTCCACGCCAAAAAGCGCCTTGGCAGCGACGCCGACGGCAAAGGACAAAACGGCGACACCCACAAAGATGCCCGCCATCTCAAAAAAGCGCGAGAAGAAGGTTTTTGCACCGTTTTTTTAAGAAAAGCAATTGCAATTCTCAAAAAAATGTGCAATAATATTTTGATCACTTGTAAGCGAGTGTTCGATGAAACGAATCAAACGAAAGCCGAGGTTCCGCTATGAAACAGCCGAGCAAAAAACTGTTCGTCACCTTTGCCGTCGTCGCCTTTGTGCTTGCGGCGGTCATCGTCGTCGTCACACTGCTTCCCATCCTCCGCGAAAACGCGCGCGTCGGCGCACTGCAATCGGCCGAGGAGACCCTCGCCCTGTATCGGGAAAACGAGGGAGAGGTGCTCTCCGAATGGACGCTGTGCAAGGCCGGATCCGGAGTCGTTGCCATCAGCGGCGAAAAAGCAATCGACGTGTTTGATGACGCCCTCGCTGCCGCCCGCGCCCTCTTGGATGACCCCGATACCGAAGCGGACGAATCCGTCGGTTTTTCCACCTCTGCCGCCGAGGGACAGGACGCCCTTTCCTTCCTCATCCCCGCTCTCCCGAGCGCACCCGATGAAGAGACCGTCGGTGCCACCTTCTCCATCTCGGACGAATGTCGTTTGAGCCGCGGCTTTGAGACGACTCCCGCCACTTACGAGGCGTGGATCCGCGTCCCCAAAGATTCCAACCGAAGCGGACTCATCGTCGGCAACTACGGCGGAGACATCTTCCCCTGCTTCGGCTTTGAAATCTACGATCAGGGCGCTCCCAGACTGTACTTCAACGAAAGCGAGCCCGGTTATTTCGACGCCATCTTCCGCAAGGTGGACGTTCGCACCGGTGAATGGCTGCACCTCGCCATCGTCAACGACGTCGAACAAAACGTCGCCTCCTGCTACGTCAACGGTGAGCTGAAGGAAACGGCCCCCGCCGTCAAGTCCTTTGAGATGGAAAAACCGATCGCCCTCGCCGGAGATTTTCGCAAACACAACGCCCGTGCCTTCTGCGGCGAGTTGCATTCGGTCGCCGTCTATGAAAAGGCGCGAGGCGCCGAAGAGATCCGCGGCGACGCGAAGGCGTACGCATCCGAGGGACTCACAGCCGCGTGGGACTTCACGCCCCTCGTCGACGGATGTACCGTCTTAGCCGATCTCAGCAAGAACGGCTACGTCGCGACCTATCAACCCGCCTGGCTGGAAGATCGCGCACCCGTGGAGGACTACGACTTTTCCATCGCCGTCATCGGCGATACGCAGATGCTCAACGTCTATCAGCCGCAGAACTTCCCCAAGCTCTACGACTGGATCGTCGAACACAAAAAAACGCATAAGATCAAATACGTTCTCGGCCTCGGCGACATCACCGACGTGGACCGAGACGACGAATGGCAACGCGCCGTGGAAGGATACGCAAAGCTCGACGAGGCCGGCATTCCCTACGCCGTCAACATCGGAAACCACGATTCCTCACTGAAGTTCAACCGCGCCTTTGAAACGGGTCCCTACAGCTACAGTTTCGACGACAGCTACGGCTACACCTTGGCAAACACGTACCGCACGGTGGTGATCGGCGGCAACAAATACCTGATCTTAACGCTCGATTTCGGAGCGCGGGACGACGTGCTGAACTGGGCAAGCGAGATCATCGAAGAACACGCGGACCACAACGTCATTCTCACCACCCACGCCTACCTCTATCCCGACGGAACGACCATCGACAAAAACGATCCCTACGCCCCGACAAACACGAATCCGGCAAACAACAACGGCGACGACATCTGGGAGAAGCTCGTGAAAAAGCACGAGAACATCGTCCTCGTCCTCTCGGGACACGAATCCTGGCTCAAAGCCGTCTGCACGCAGACGAAGGGCGAAGCGGGCAACACCGTCACACAGATCCTCACGGACCACCAGGAGCTCGACCGAGACCTGCACCTGTCCGGCCGTGACGCGGCGGGAATCGTCACGATGCTCTACTTCTCCGAGAACGGCACACGCATGACCGTCGACTGCTACTCCACCGTGCTCGAAATGCACTTCCTGGAAGAAAACCGCTACACCGTCACCCTCGACGTGGTCGACGCAGAATAAAGACACGAAAAAAGAAGCACGAAAAACGGAGACACTTCGCTAAGAAGTGTCTCCGTTTCAGCAAATCTCTTTTTGACGTTTTCAATCTTTTGTCTTTTTCTTCAAAAATTTACAATAAACCAAAATTTGTTTTACTGTAAAAAGTTTTAAAGGATCGACCAGAAAGACTACATTATGAAACGCGGAACTCCTCTTGCAATCGCAAGACCCGACTTGCTCAAAGAATGGGATTACGAAAAAAATTCCGCCTCCGGCTTATTTCCTGACAAAATACCGCGCGCCTATAACTATAAGTGCGCGTGGGTATGCTCTGCTTGCGGTCACAAATGGGACGCTGCGCCCAACCACAGAACAACAGGAAAACAACCAACCGGGTGTCCGGAATGCGCAAAAAGAAAACGCGGAGCAAAAAGAACAAAACTCGCTTCGGAAAAGAATAATTTCGCCCAAAACTATCCCGAACTTGCAAAAGACTGGCATCCCTCAAAAAACGCCCTTTTAAAACCGGAAGATGTTTCAAGTTTTTCCAACAAAAAAGTGTGGTGGCAATGCTCCTATTGTCACAAAGAGTGGCTTGCCACCGTTAATCATCGCACAGGAAGAGGCGACGGCTGTCCGCATTGCTCCAAGACAGGAACCTCTTTTGCGGAACAAGCAGTTTATTATTATGTGCTTCTCGCATTCCCCGATGCCAAAAGCCGAGAACAAATTGATTCTTTAGAGTTTGATGTCTATATCCCTTCCGAAAAAGTGGCCATTGAGTATGATGGATATTACTACCACAAAAATAAACAGTCTCGCGAAACTGCAAAAAACTCACTTTGCAAAAAAAGGGGGATCACGCTCTACCGTCTGCGCGAAAAAGGTTTGCCGAAGCTCACCGATTGTATTTGTATCCCGTGTGATTCGCGCAACCTCTCCCCTGCCATCCAAGTCCTCTTTGAATATCTTTCAAAAAACTCTCTTCTCACAATTGACGTAGATACAGATCGAGCGAAAATTACAGAGAAGTTCCGTTCAGTCTTCTCGGAAAACAGCATCACTAAAAAAGCACCTCACCTGCTTTCGGAATGGCATTCAACCAAAAACGGGGATCTTTCTCCAGACTCCTTACCCCTTGGATCGGATGTGAAAGTTTTTTGGAAGTGCAACACGTGCGGTTATGAATGGAAAGCTTCGGTCAGCCACCGAGCAAACGGAAGAAATTGTCCCGCGTGTTCCCGCCATATTTGCGTCACCGGAATCAATGATTTGCAAACCCTTGACCCTGAAATTGCCGCCTCTTGGAACTACGAGAAAAATTCACCGATACTACCCAGTCAAGTAGCTGTGCAAAGTAACAAAAAATACTGGTGGAAATGTGAAAACGGACACATGTGGCACGCTACAGTTGCGGGACGAAGAATAAACGGAAAACTTGTCGGTTGTCCTTATTGTTCCAATTATCTTGTCTTGCCCGGCTACAACGATCTAAAAACAAGGATGCCCAAAATAGCGGCAGAATGGCACCCGACCAAAAACGGCAAGAAGACTCCCGAAAATATTGTGTTTGGGACAAATCAAAAATACTGGTGGAAATGTTCCGCTTGCGGCGGCGAATGGGAAGCCAGCGTTGCAAGCCGTATCTCAGGGTGCGGATGTCGCTTTTGCAAGGGGAAATATGTTTTGTCCGGTTTCAATGATTTGGAAACCACTCATCCGGAACTATCAAAGCAATGGCATCCAACAAAAAACGATGCTTTAACACCAAAAGAAGTTCGATATGGATCAAACAAAAAAGTTTGGTGGAAATGTTCTCATTGCGGATGGGAATGGGAAGCGATAATCAAAGTCCGCGCGCGAGGCTCTCTGTGTCCCCAGTGTAGAAAGACGCCGTAATAAAGACACGAAAAAAGACCGTCCGAACAGGACGGTCTTTTTTCGTTTGATACGTCAGACTTCCACGCCGAGCAGAGCCTTGGCGGCAACGCCGACGGCAAAGGACAAAACGGCGACACCCACGGAGATGCCCGCCATCTCAAAAAAGCGCGAGAAGAAGGGGCGGGAAAGGGCGACCGAGGTGTAATAGGTGAAGGCGGTAATGATGAGAAGCACAACGGCGATCATACAGGCAAGCGCGACGAGTGCATCGGAAAGAAGCAGATACGGCAGAATGAGCAGTGCCACGGTGACGAGGTACGCGACCCCCGTGTAAGCGCAGGACTTAAACGCATCGTCCCGCCCTTCACTGCGCGCCGACAAGAACTCACTTGCCGCCATCGAGAAGGTCGCGGAAATGCCGACGATGAGTCCCGAGAGCGCGATGCGGCGCGGATCGCCGAGGGCAAAGGTGAAGCCGGCAAGGCTTCCCGTCAGCTCCACGAGCGCGTCGTTTAAGCCCAGCACCATACTGCCGACGTACTGCAGTCTCTCCTCGTCGAGGATCTCAAGGAGTGCCTGCTCGTGTTCCTCCTCGTCGCGGCGGATCTTCACCGACTCAGGCACTTCCTGTTCCAACTTTTCGTATTCCGCCTGTGCGCCCGCCTCGCCGCGCTCCATGAGCTTCACGGCAAAGGTAAAGCCGAAGATGCGCGCAAGAAGCTTGTATTTGAAGACCTTCGCTTTCTGCACCTTGAGGTCTCGTCCGGTGTAGGCGCGCCAGATCTCACAGTGCCCCGCCTCCTCGTCGGCAAGTCGATGCAAGACCTCGCGGTTGTGCTCGCCTTTGGCAAACTTTGCGATCTCGCGGTAGATCACGCTCTCGTTGAGCTCGTTTTGCTGCATCTTCAAAATGATGGCAAGCGCCTCGTTTGACACGGTTTTTTCAGTCATACGAAAACCTCCGAAGTTGATTGCCTTTATGATACCGAAAAGACGGGACAAAGTCAAGAGGCGAGCGGATAAGCTGTGTGATTTTGTCACTTTACAAACCGCTGTGCATTTGGTATAATACGCTTGCAGTCCTGACACAAAGAAGTTCTGCGTGAAAGGTGTGGCATTCATACACTCTGCCTCTCTTGGCAGAGGGAATCTTGTCGTTTTGCCGCGCCGTTTGGTGCGGTTTATTTTTTTGAAACGAAAGGAGACGGAGGATGGAAACGAGAGTCGCCGTCATCAGCATCATCGTCGAAAAGGGCGAACAGGTAGAGACGATCAACGCACTTCTTCACGAGTGCGCGGACTTCATCATCGGGCGCATGGGCATCCCCTACCGACGCCGAAGCGTGTCGATCATCTCGATCGCCATCGACGCGCCGCAGGACGTCATCTCCACCCTCTCGGGCAAGATCGGCACGCTCTCCGGCGTCTGCGTCAAGACCGCCTACTCGCAGGTGACGGGCCATGACGGATAACATTCTTCTCATCGACCGCCTCGCAGACGGGGACACGCTCTCCCACGCCGAATTTCTGACGCTCCTGTCCGAGCGAGACGAAGAAACCGTCGCCTACCTGACGAAAAAAGACGACGAGGAGCGCCGACGCGTCTACCAAACCCGCGTCTTTGTCCGTGGGCTCATTGAGATCTCAAACGTC
>JAFQUW010000088.1 GCA_017408325.1 Clostridia bacterium
GAAGAAGACATCATCGCCGCCGCAAAGAAACTGATGGAATACGGGGTCGAAAATCTCGGTCTGCATGCGTTTCTGGTCTCCAACGCCGTCACGGATCAGTATTATCCGCAACTCGCCACCACGCTCTTTGAGCTTGCCGTGCGCGTCCGTAAAGCGACGGGCATTCACATCGCCTTCGTCAACCTCTCCGGCGGAATCGGTATCCCCTACCGACCCGAGGAGGATCCTTGCAGCATCGAAAAGATCGGAGAAGGAGTCCGCGCAGCGTACGAACGAATTCTCACCCCCGAAGGCATGGACGACGTCGCTATCTTTACCGAACTCGGACGCTATATGCTCGCGCCCTACGGTGCACTCGTCGCAAAGGTTCTCCACCAAAAAGACATCTACAAGACCTATCTCGGTCTGGACGCCTGCGCCGCCGACCTGATGCGTCCCGCGATGTACGGCGCCTATCACCACATTACCGTACTCGGCAAAGAAGATGAAGCCTGCGACACACTCTACGACGTGACGGGCGGTCTGTGTGAAAACAACGACAAGTTTGCCATTGACCGTCTCCTGCCGAAGGCCGAAATCGGCGATTACGTCTACATCCACGACACAGGTGCTCACGGTCACTCAATGGGCTACAACTATAACGGAAAGCTTCGCAGTGCCGAAGTGCTCTGGCAAGAAGACGGCACACCGAAACTCATCCGTCGCGCCGAGCGACCCGAAGACTATTTTTCCACGCTCGACTTTTCCCCATTCTACCAAAAGATGTTCCCCACCGATAACGAAAGGTAAATAACGTGAATCGATTCAAACAGACGTTTCTTCTCGTCCTGTGTCTGGCTTTGTCCCTCTCCTTTGTCTCCTGCTCCAACCATGCGACCGAAGGGGTCACCGTCGGTTATTTACTGCAGGACGGCATCGAATCCCGCCCCGACTGGGTGCTGAAGATCGGTGAAAAGGAAGTTTCCTTTGACAAATACCGTCACTTCTTCTTAAACGAAAAACTGTAGCTCGACTTCGGCGACGAGGGCTACTTTGAACAACATCCCGAAGCGGAGCAGACGCTGAAGGAAACGGTGCTCAACGACCTGAAGGAGGCCTATGCGCTCGAGTTTCTTGCCGAGGAGCATTCCGTTGAACTGACCGCCGAAGAGATTCGGGAGGCGGAAGCGAAAAAGGCGCAGGACAAAAATGAGTTGACCGAGGAGATCTACGTCAATTGGCTCAACAACCTTTTCCTCACCGAAGAGCTCTATACCGAACTGCTCAAGAGCAACGCACTCTACGAAAAGACTTACAAGACGTTTTTGGATGACGGTGGACTTCTTCACATTACGGATGAGGAACTCCGGTCGCACCTGGAAGAAAACTACTTCTGCTACGCGCAGATCTACATCGACTTCGCTTCCGGTGAGGGCACCAACATTCATACCGCGACCGACAAGACTGTCGCCGAGATCCAAAAGCGTCTCTCTGACGGAGATGACTTCTACGCCGTGGCGTTCTCCCATTCCGACGACCAGACGATGATGGACTACAAAAACGGCTATCTCAAAGAAAAAAGCGCACTGAGCGAGGACGCACAAGAAGTCCTCGGAGCCCTGAAGGAAAACGAGATCTCCGAGCCGCTTCTGCAAAGCGACGGATACTACATCTTCAAAAAGATGCCCATTGGCGAAAAAGTCATTGAAGAAAACCGCGAATTTCTCCTCTACGGCTACACGGACGTCAATGAAGTACACACAAACGGCCTCTACGAAGACCGTTTCTACGACCTCATCAGCGAAAAGGCCAAAACACTCACCGTCGAATTTGCCGATTGCTACGAAGCCGTCTCCTCCGAAACCGTCTATTAAACTTCACTCTCAAACACACCTGCAAACAAGCAGGTGTGTTTTTTCGCGCTTTCGGTCAAGACAAAACGGCAAAAAGCGGATATGATAGAATTGCCCCAAGGAAAGCAATGCTTCTCTACGAAAGGAGTCCTTATGGAAAACCAAAAAATTGTTGAAAAAGCAATTGAATACGTGCACGACCATGCAACCGAGGGAAATCTCTCCATTGAAGACGTTGCTAAAAACGCCGGTTTTTCCATAGATTATTTCAACTCAATTTTTCTTTCTCACACCGGTTTCAACGTGATGGAATACGTGCGCTACGAGCGATTAAAATGGGCAGCAAACCGTATGCGAAAAACGCCGCACGACAAGATCCTTGACCTTGCGCTGATGTGCGGCTACGACTCGCACGAGAGTTTTTCCAGAGCGTTTAAAAAACAATACGGCCTCACCCCAAGCGAATTCCGCCACCGAGCTTGGAACGGGCTATTGATGCAGGGAGACTTAAAAAACGATCAATTTGCAAAGCGATTGCTTGATGAATTTCCGGAGTTCGAATGGATGGATCTCGATGAAGCAATCGATGAGTTGCTTTCCAAAAACCCCATTCGTCACGCTCAGGTTGCCGTCTGCATGCGCGCCGACGGAGGCGTGGTTCTCACTGAAAAAGAACACAAACAGGATGGTTTTCTCTGGCTTCGCGATCTCGGCAGCACGAAAATACAAGCGTTCTTTTTCTCCGACAACTATGATCGGCTCGCCTCGTGGCTAAATCGTTTTACGCCGCCGCGTTTTTACCCCTACTTCTACGCAGAGGACACAACAAGCGTCTTAAAAAAAGAATTGTCGGCACGCGGAGTCCCGCTCCAAAACGTCATACGCCACTCGCAATACGTTTGCAGAAGAAAGCTCTCACGAAACCCGCTCCCCCATCCAAAACTTTCTATGCGAGCACTCACTTGGGACGACCGCGATCTCATCACCGGCTGTTTGATGAACTCCTTCCATTTTCCCTATCAAAAAATCCAATGGATCAATTATTCGCTGAAAAAACGCGATGTAATGGGCATTACTGACCATCCCATTCTGGTATTCGGCCTGTTTCTTGGGGAAAAACTGATCGGTATCGTACGCGGGAATTTACTTCGCACAAACGGGGTCATAGCAAACACATATCTTTGCATACATTTCGACGAACGCCTTTTCGGCACTGTCTTTCAAGGAGACGATGCCTTTGCCCGATTTGTGAAATGGAGCTTTGTCGAGGCAACAGGGCGCATCCTCGACCTCGGTGCGCTGTGCTACGATAACCTCTTTCAAAAGCGAAAATTACTCAGCCCAACCGAAGTCGGCTACGAACGTGCAGGCGATTTGTGCCGCATTGATTCCGGTGAAACAAATTGGTTTGGATAAAACAGAAGCACCCGCCGCGCCGGCGGGTGCTTTCCCTGTTTTTTATTTTGCGTAGTTGCGCTTGATCTTATTGGACGTGGTCTTTGCAAACTCGGTGTCGCGCACAACGACGCGGGTGATCTTTTTATAAGGCGGCATCGTTTCACACAGGGCGTCGACGTCTTCTTTGATCTTTCTTTCGGGATCGGAAATTCCTTCTGCCTCAAGCTTTTCTTTGTCGAGTAACACTTCTGCCGAAAGCCCCTGTTTTTCGCCGTCCTCACTGCGGGTATATTCGGAGACAATGACCTCCTTGACGTAAGGAATGCTCATCACGGCATCCTCCAGCTCTTCGGGGTAGACGTTCTTGCCGTTCGCCAAAATGATGATGTTCTTCTTGCGACCGGTGATGACGATCTGTCCGATCTCGGTGAAGTGACCGAAGTCGCCGGTTCTGAACCAGCCGTCCTGCAGAGCGGCAGCAGTCTCCTCGGACATCTTGTAATAGCCGAGCATCACGACATCGCCCTTGACCATAATCTCGCCGTTTCC
>JAFQUW010000089.1 GCA_017408325.1 Clostridia bacterium
AGAGAAAGAAAAGAACGATTTCGCTTTCTTCTTTGCTTCTTTCTTCTTTCTCGTGAAAGAAGAAAGAAGAGAAAGGATCAAACCAATGCTTCTACCCCCCATCGCTGCAGTCTCCACCCCCTTTGGAAAGGGGGCGATCGCGCTCGTGCGCGTTTCGGGCGAGGGCTGTCTGGAATTGGCGCGCCGCGTTTTTTCTGCGCGCGCAGAGATCCGCCCCCGTTACGCCGTTTACGGCGACGTGGTCGACCCGACGAGCGGCGAGGTGATCGACGACGGCATCCTCACGTTTTTCGAGGGACCGAATTCGTACACGGGGGAAGACTCCTTTGAGATCACCTGCCACGGCGGCGCGGTCGTCACCGCGCGTGTGCTCAAAACTTGCCTTGCCGCAGGAGCGAGAATGGCAGAACCGGGCGAATTTACGCGCCGCGCCTTTGCCGCAGGGAAGCTGACGCTCACCACCGCGGAGGGCATCGCCGATCTCATCGACGCCAAAACGGACGAGGCGGCGCGTCTGTCGCGCCGTGCGGCGAGCGGCGCACTCTCCCGTAAATTGGAGAACGTGCGCGAGGAGATCCTGTCGCTTGCGACGAGTCTTGCCGCCGTGATGGACTACCCCGACGAGGGGATCGAGGACATCGGTCGGGAGAAATTGGAAACGCAGATCGCCCTCGTAAAACGGGAGCTTTCTCGCCTGATGAAGACCCTCGACACCTCCCGTGCCGTCACGGAGGGACTGCCGGCGTACATCGTCGGTCGCTTCAACGTCGGCAAGAGCTCGTTTTTCAACGCGCTCGTCGGCGAGGAGCGCGCCATCGTCACCGATATTCCGGGCACCACGCGTGATATGATCGAATACCCCGTCAGCGCAGGCAGATTGCTTCTGCGCCTGTTTGATACCGCCGGGTTGCGCGACGAGGCGGACGCCGTCGAGAAGATCGGCATCGAGAAGACGCGCGAGAAATTGGAATCGAGCGCAGGTTCCGTCGTGTTCGCCCTCTTTGATTCGTCCGAGGCGGCTCAGAAAGAGGATCTGGAGTCCATGGAATATCTGAGGACACTCTCCGGTGTGCGCGTCGTGCCGATTTTGACCAAGTGCGATCTGCCGCGCGCATTCGACGAGACCTTGCTTTCGGATTTCGGCACCCCGTTTTGCATCAGCGTGCGCGAAAACTGTGATTTTTCCGGACTGTTTTCGCACCTGGAGGAGAGCTACATTGCCGACGAGGAAGCGCTTCTGCGCGGCGAGGTGCTGATGAACGTGCGCCAGTACGACTGCGTCAAGCGCGCCTTTGAAGCAATGGAGATCGCCTCGGGCTTTCTGACCGAGGAGGACAACGACTTGTGCATCACCCATCTGGAGGAGGCACTCGGTGCGCTTGCCGAGGCGGACGGACGCGAGGTGGCGGGAATGGTCGCCGACGAGATCTTCAAACGTTTTTGTGTGGGAAAGTAGTATGACCGATTTTCGATTTGATATGGGAGAGTGTGCCGTCGCCGTCGTCGGCGCGGGGCACGCAGGCATCGAGGCCGCGCTTGCCGCCGCAAGGATGGGCGTCGATGCGGTGCTCTTTACCTTAAACCTTGACGCGGTGGGCAATATGCCCTGCAACCCCGCCATCGGCGGCACGGGAAAGGGACACCTCGTCTACGAGATCGATGCGCTCGGCGGTGAGATGGGTCGCGCGGCGGACGCCGTGTGCCTGCAGAGCCGTATGCTCAACCGCAGTCGCGGCGCGGCGGTGCATTCCTTGCGCCAACAGGCGGATCGCACCGCGTACCGCAGTTATATGAAGTCTGCTCTCGAGCGACAGGAAAACCTGCGCCTCGTGCAGGCGGAGATCGCCGAGATCGAGCGGGAGGGCGACGGCTTTCGCCTCGTCACGCGCTACGGCGCGGTGTGGCACGCCAAGTGCGCCATCCTCTCGGCAGGCACCTTCCTTCGCGCCAACATCGTCGTCGGCGACGTGAACGTCAAGAGCGGTCCCGATAACCTTGCGGGCGCGGATCTGCTCACCGAATCCCTCGTGAAGCTCGGGTTGTCCGTGCGCCGCTTCAAAACGGGCACGCCGCCGCGCATCCACGCGGATACCATTGATTATTCCGTCTGTGAGGAGCAGGAAGGAGACGCGTGGGCGTACTGCTTCTCCTCCGACACGGACGAGGAAGCCTTTGCCGCACGGAAACAGAACCGTTGCTATATCGTTTATACCAACGAAAATACGCACCAAATCATCCGCGACAACATCGACCGCTCGCCGCTGTATTCGGGACGCATCCAATCGATCGGCCCGCGCTACTGCCCGTCGATCGAAGATAAGATCATGCATTTTCCCGACAAAGAACGCCATCAGTTGTTTTTGGAGCCGATGGGCGCGAACACCAAGGAGGTGTACGTGCAGGGGCTCTCGTCCTCGCTTCCCGAGGACGTGCAGATCCGCGTGCTTCATTCCATCCGCGGACTGGAGCACGCCGAGGTGATGCGTACCGCCTACGCGATCGAGTACGACTGCATCGACCCCTTGCAGTTGACGCATACGCTGGAGTTTCGGGACGTCCCCGGACTGTACGGCGCGGGTCAGTTCAACGGCACCTCGGGCTATGAGGAAGCGGCGTGTCAGGGGCTTGTTGCCGGAATCAACGCCGCCGCAAAGATCCTCGGGCTGGAGAAGCTCGTTTTGCCGCGCGACTCGTCGTATACGGGCATTCTCATTGACGACCTCGTCACGAAGGGGACGAGCGAGCCGTACCGTATGATGACCTCGCGCTGTGAACACCGACTGATCCTGCGGCAGGACAACGCGGATCGCCGTCTCTTTGACTACGCGTTGCGCTACGGACTGATCAGCGAGGAGCGCATTGCAAAAAAACGGGCACTCTTTGCGCGACTCGACGCGGAGCTTTCCCGCGTGGAAAAGACCTATCTCTCACCGTCGAAGGAGTTAAACGACCTGCTCGCCGCACACGGATGTACTCCCGTGGAAACGGGCGTGAGCGTGGCGGAGCTGATGCGCCGACCCGAGTTGTCGTATGAGATTTTGGCACCCGTCGATCCGACTCGCCCCGTGCTTTCGCGCCGTGAGGGGGAACGCGTGCAGACCGAAGTGAAATACGCGGGCTACGTGCGCCGCGCCGTGGCGCAGAACGCCGCGCAAAAGAAGCTCTACGACCGAGTTCTGCCGTCCGATCTGGATTTTTCCGCCATTCGCGGTCTGCGACTGGAGGCGGCGGCGAAGCTGCAGAAACTGCGCCCCGAGACCGTCGGGGACGCCGCGCGCATCTCGGGTGTGTCACCGGCGGATATTACGGTGTTGCTCGTTTATTTGAATTTGCTTTGAGGAAACGGAAATGACGGATTTTTTACGGGCGTCGATCGAAGTGCTCTGCCCCGAGCGGGCGGAAGTTTTGACCGCGCTTGCCCTGCGTACCGCCGAGACGGCGACACGGATGAACATCACTGCGCGAAAGAGTGAGGCGGAGGTGGTCTTTTACCACGTCGCCGACTCGCTCTCCCTTCTGCCCGACGTGCGCGGTGCGCGCCGCGTCTGCGACGTCGGAACAGGCGGCGGTTTTCCGGGCCTCGTGCTCGCCGCGCTGTGCCCCGAGACCGAGTTTGTCCTGATGGACGCGACGCAGAAGAAGGTGCGCGCCGTCGCCGAAACGGCGGCCGCCCTCGGGCTGAACAACGTCACCGGGCTCTGTGCACGCGCTGAGGAGGCTGGGCAGGACAAGTGGCGCGAAAAGTTTGACGTCGTCGTCTCCCGCGCGCTTGCCGCACTGCCGATGCTCTCGGAGCTGTGTCTGCCGCTTTTGCGCGTCGGCGGTCGCTTCGTGTCGATGAAGGGCCCGCGCTACGCCGAGGAGCTTGCGGACGCAAAAGCGATTCTGCAAAAACTCGGTCAAAGCGCGCCTCTCGTGCGCACGGAGACCTTGGACAAAAACGCCTTTCTCACACTCTCCGCCGAGCCGACGGAGGAGGAACTTTGTGCACTGACCTCGTTTTGCGAGATGGAGCGCTATACGCTTGTCTTTGAAAAGAAACGACCGACTCCGCGCACCTATCCGCGCCCCTTTGCCCAGATCCGCCGCGGAAACTAAAAACAACAAAAAACCCACCGACGAGAGTCGGTGGGTTTTTGCGTTATGCGTGTTTGGCGAGCGTTCCTTCGACGACGGGGCTTCGGCGTTCGTCGATGCGCTCGGAGAGGTGCGAGAGGCGCGGTCGGTTGTAGCGCTGGATCATCACAAAGGGGAGGTTGAAGAGGAGGTTGTAGATCAAAAGGAGCGCGATGCCGAGCGGAAGCGACGTCCACTCAAGGATCTTCAGCGAGGTGATCATCAGCGCGAGGTGCGTAAACTCTGCGACGCAGGTCTCCTGCAGCATCCGCAAAAGACCGGACGAAAAGCCTTTTTCGAGTGCTTTTTTGGGCATCAGACGCGGAAGATAGCGGCTCATATCGGGCAGCTTCTTGTGCCAGAAACGAATCCCGAAACGGTCGTAGAACGCGCCGTCCTTCTCAAAGGCGAACGGACGAAACGGCGCGGCGGAAGGGGAAAACCACTTCTTCGGCAGGACGCGTCCGACCAAAAACCACAGAATTCCGTTTGAGACAAAATACCAAAAGCTTCTCCGAATCCCCATTTCGTGCTCCTTTCATTTTTCACTCCCTATTATAATAAACCTTCTTGAACGGATTATCAAGGGGATTTGAAGAATGTTTGAACGGGGAATGTTTGCGGGAAAAAGCCCCCGTGAATTTTCACAAAACCGCGCATTTCAATTTGTGCGAGGCTACAAAATCAAGTTTCCGGTCGGTTTTTCACTTGACGGTTTTTGTCTTTTCCCTTATACTGAACATAACAAGTTCCCCCGCGATACCCGAAACGAGTGTGCGCGCGAGGAGATCTTCGCCCATCGTTCTTTTCGCATATTCGCGGCTTGGAGTTGTCCGAGCCGTTTTTTGTTTGCGGCAGTCGCTACTATGACCCCGAGACGTGTCGGTTTATCAACGCAGACACGATTGCCGTTATTTCCGCGACTCCCGAAGGGTTAACCGACAAAAATCTCTTCGCCTACTGTGACAACAACCCCGTGATGCGCATTGACGTCGGCGGTGAGTTTTGGGACACCATTTTCGATGTTGTTTCGCTTGTAGCAAGTGTTGTCGAGGTTTTTAACAACCCTTCAGATCCGTGGGCTTGGGCAGGATTAGCAGGAGATCTTGTCGATCTGGTTCCCATTGTGACCGGAGTTGGAGAAGGTATCCGGGCGGCTAAAACGGTCGATAAGGTTGTAGATGCCGTTGATTTTGTTGATAAAATTGATGGTGTTGTAGATGGCGTTAAGACTGTTGATAAAATTGATGGTGTTGTTGATACGACAAAAACGGCAAAGAAAGCTGTTAAAGTTCACGGTAATTCTTTAAAATCCACAAAAACTAATTATGGCTATGCATTAGTAGATAAGGATAACAATATTATGAAATTTGGTGAAACTGTGAATCCCAAAACACGGTATTCCCAGAAGTATCTAAATCAAAATGGCTACTCTATGAAAATCTTAGAAAGTGGAAGCAAAGCAGATATTCACTATTGGCAATACGACATGAATATGTATTATAGAAGTCGTTACGGTTCCTTTCCTCCATTAAACAAGAGAGGATGGTGAAAATGTGAATTTATTTATTAATTCTCCCTCTTATTACACTCAGGAAAACGGAGTGATAGATGATATTTACCAATTGTGCAGGATGATATC
>JAFQUW010000010.1 GCA_017408325.1 Clostridia bacterium
CCTCGGAGCGTATTGCCGCGAGCGTGTCAACCCGCGTTTTTGCGTCGGGATCACCGGCTCGGTCGGAAAGACCACGACCAAAGAGATGGTCACCGATATCCTGTCAAAAGGGATGCAGGTGCATTCCACCGTCGGCAATTTCAACAACGCCATCGGTCTGCCCTTGACCCTTCTCGGACTGGAGGAGTCCGATGAGGCACTCGTCTGTGAGATGGGAATGAGCGGCTTCGGCGAGATCTCGTATCTGACGGGTCTTGCCCGTCCGAACATCGCGCTCATCACCAACATCGGTATGAGTCACATCGAGATGCTCGGCAGCCGCGAAGGGATCCGCGACGCAAAACTGGAGATCATCGAGGGCATGAAAGAAGGCGACACGCTGATCTTAAACGGCGACGAGCCGCTTCTGCGTGACGCGACCGTGTGTGAAAAGACGGCGCACTTAAACGTCATCTACGTCGGTTTTGACCGCGAGAACGACATCTATCCGACGGACATCTACCGCGGAAGAAATTATTTGTCCTTTGACATCGTCAGCCCGATGGGCGAGGAACGTGTGACGATCCCCGCCATCGGCGACCACTTTGTTCGAAACGCCCTGTTTGCCTGTGCCGTCGCGCAGGTCGTCGGTGTGGGAAGCGAGGAGATCCAGCGCGGATTTTCGTCCTACGAACCGCAGGGACTGCGCCAGAAGATCTACGAACGCCGCGGCATCACCGTCATCGCCGACTGTTACAATGCGGGTCCTGAGTCCATGACGGCTGCACTGAAGGTGCTGGAAAGCCAGTCGGGCAGAACGATCGCCGTTCTCGGCGATATGATGGAACTCGGTTCGATGAGTACCATGGCACATCAGCAACTCGGTCGCGAGGTCGTGGAGTGTGGGATCGACCTGCTCTACACCTACGGTGAACATTCGAAAAAGACCGCCGAAGAAGCCGCGTCCTGCGGATTCAAAGGTGAGAAGATCCTCTCTTTTGACGACCGCGAAGCACTTGCGCGTGAACTGTCTGCCACCCTCCGTCCGGGGGATCACGTGCTGTTCAAGGCCAGCCGTAAGATGGCACTGGAACAAGTCATTGAATTATCTGATCTGGGAGAATAAACGTCCGCTATGAAAGAACTTTTGCTGTACCTGATCGCGCCGACTTTTCTTGTCTCGTTTGTCGTCTCCTTTGTTTTGACAAAGCTCGGGATCCCGTTTTTAAAACGGAAGAGAATGGGACAGATGATCCTTGAGATCGGGCCGGAATGGCACAAAAAGAAAGAAGGTACCCCCACGATGGGAGGCATTTTCTTTTTGAGTGCGGCACTTCTGACGTTCTTGATTGTCGCTTTGTTTGTGGCCACCGCCTCGAGTGAGGGCGCGGATCTCTCTTGGCTTTGCGTGCTGCTGTTTGCACTTGCCAACGGCGCCATCGGCTTTGTGGACGACTACGTGAAGTTCATCAAGCACCAAAACAAGGGCTTGAGTGCTTTGCAAAAACTCATTTTTCAGTTTGCCTTTGCCGCCCTGTTCCTGTTCGGCATGCACCTTTGCGGCGCATTGACGACGACGCTCGTCTTGCCCTTCGGACTCGGCGTGTGGGATCTGGGCATCTTTTACTATCTGTTCCTCATCGTGTTCGTCGTGCTGTTTGTCAACGCCGTCAACCTCACCGACGGGCTCGACGGTCTGGCAGGCTCGAACGTGAGCGTGGTGCTCCTGTTCTTCGTCCTCTTCGGACTTCTGGGAAGTTCTTCTTTGTTGTTTGACGCTTCCGACGCGATGCGGATTCTGTTTTCCGTCTGTATTTTCGGCGGCGTGCTTGCTTTTTTGTGTTTCAACCGCTACCCTGCAAAGATCTTTATGGGCGACACCGGTTCGCTCTTTTTGGGGGCTGCACTTTCGGCACTGGCCGTCTGGTCCGGCTTTGATCTGATCCTGCTTCTGTGCGGTATCGTCTTCCTCTTTGAGGCACTTTCCGTCGTGTTGCAGGTGGGCTTCTTCAAGCTCACGGGAGGCAAACGTCTCTTTAAGATGGCTCCGTTCCACCACCATCTGGAAAAGTGTTCCATGAGCGAAAATGCCATCGTCTGTCTGTTTTGCGTCGTGACCACGCTCGGCTGCGTGGCGGCGTTCTTTGCGTTTTGATTTTTTAAAGGAGTTCTGTTTTGAGCGAAGAAAAGAAGGTATCTCGCCCCACCCGTGAGAGAAAAGTGCGCGTCAAAGACCGCACTGCTCTCGCGCCTGAGGCGCCGAAGGAAAAGAAGATCGTCCGTCTGCGTTCCGACGTGGATCGTCCCTTCTTGCTCCTCGTCATCCTCTTGGTCTGCATCGGCACGACCATGGTCTTTTCCGCGTCTTACGCCTACGCGAAGCAGAACTACGACGGCGACAGTTACTATTTTTCGATCCGACAGATCGTCTGGGCAGTCGTCGCCATGATCGGTATGGCGATCTTTACAAAGATCGACTACCTCATCATCAAACGCTTTACCGTCCTTTTCTGCATCATCGCGCTCGGCACGATGGTCGCGGTGTGGGTGCCTGGACTCGGCGTCGTGCGAAACGGTGCACGCCGCTGGATCAACATCGGCATCTCGACGATGCAGCCTTCGGAACTTCTGAAAGTTGCCGTTGTTTTGTTCTTCTCGGACTTTATCGCGCGAAACCGAAAAAACATGCATACCTTCCGCGTCGGAGTGTTGCCCTTCGGTATCGTGGCCCTCGTCAGCGCGGGACTTTTGATCATTCAGCCGCATTTGTCCGCCACCATCATCGTTCTGATCTTGATCTTCTTGATGATGTACCTCGGCGGCACGCGCAAACTTTACCTGGGCGTGCTCGGCTTGGTTGCCGCCGCGGGCATGTCGGTCGTCATCTTCTTCACCTCCCACGGCCGCGAACGCCTGGAGGTGTGGCTGAATCCGCAGGAATATCTGCAGGGGGCCGGCTGGCAGCCGCAACAGTCGCTTTATGCGATCGGCTCAGGCGGTCTCTGGGGCGTCGGTCTCGGTCAGTCGCGCCAGAAGCACCTGTACCTGCCCGAACCGCAAAACGACTATATCTTTTCCATTCTCTGCGAGGAGATGGGCTTTATCTTCGCCGCATTCGTTGTACTGCTCTTCGTGCTTCTCATCTGGCGCGGCTTCTACATCGCGCGAAACGCCCCGACGCAGTATGCCTCGCTCGTGGTCTTCGGACTGACCTCGCACATTGCCGTGCAGGTGTTCTTGAACCTCGCAGTCGTCACCAACTCGATTCCCTCGACGGGCGTGTCCCTGCCGTTCTTCAGTTACGGCGGCACTTCGCTTTTGTTCTGTCTGGCGGAAATGGGGATCATCTTAAACATCTCGCGTTATTCGTACCTATCGGAGGAAGAATAGAGTGAAAGTTTTGCTCACCGGCGGCGGTACCGCCGGACACATCAATCCTGCGCTTGCCATTGCCGGCAAACTCTTGCAGGAGAAGCCCGACACCGAGATCGCATTCGTCGGGACTCCCGCGGGACTGGAAAACCGCCTCGTCTGTGCCGCGGGTTTTCCGCTTTACCATGTCAAGGTGATGGGTCTGCAGCGCAAACTGACCCCGAAGAATCTCAAGGCACTCTATTACGCGGTGAAGAGTCCGCACGATGCCAAAAAGATCATCCGTGAGTTCAAACCCGATCTCGTCATCGGAACGGGCGGCTACGTCAGTTGGCCCGTGCTTCGCGCCGCGGCGTCGATGAAGATCCCCACGGCGATCCACGAGCAGAACGCTCTGCCCGGGCTGACGACCAAGATGCTCTCGAAGATGGTCGATCTGGTCTTTTTGTCTTTTCGGGAGAGTGAACGCTACTTTGAGTGCCCCGTCGACAAACTTGTCCTGACGGGAAATCCGCTTCGCCCCGAACTGTATCAGGTCGTGCGGGAAGAGGAACGCAAAAAACTCGGTCTGTCGAAAAAAGACCGCTACGTGCTTGCCTTCGGCGGTTCGCTCGGTGCTCGTCGCTTAAACGAGACGCTGTTCCGGTTTGAACAGGGCATCGGCGAGGACGAACACGTCACCGTCTGCCACGCACTCGGTAAAACGGGCTATGCCGCCGCCGAGGAGGCCCACACGTTTGAAACGCTCGGACTCTCCGGCAAGAAACATTTGCAGATGATGGAATACATCGACGATATGCCTGCCCGTATGGCGGCGGCGGATCTGGTGATCTGTCGCGCGGGGGCGTTGACTCTGTCGGAACTTGCCTTTTTGAAGAAACCCGCGATCCTCGTGCCGTCTCCGTACGTGGCGGACAACCACCAGTACAAGAATGCAGCCGTCTTTGAAGAGGCGGGCGCGGCAAAACTCGTGCGCGAAGACGAGCTTTCGGGTGATCGCTTGATCGAAGTCGCCCGCGCTCTTCTGGAGGACGAGGACGAGCGCGTTTTGATGAGCCGCGCAATGGAGCGCTTTGCCGTCTCGGATGCGTCGGAGCGCATCTATCACAGCCTGATGGCACTCGTATAAACAAACGCAGGAAAAAGGAACGTTATGGCAAGAGGGAAGAGACGCACGATTTCAACTTCTGCGTCAAAATCAATGAACCTAAACCGTGCAAGAAAGCGTTTTCTCGTGACTTTCACGGCGGTTTTGCTTGCCCTTTTGTTCGTGTTGTTTCTGGTCGAGGAGTTTTTCGTCGTGCGCAACATCCGCGTGCTGACGTCCAGTCCCTTCTACACCGAGGAAGAGGTCGTTTCCGCCACGGGGATCGAACTCGGTGAGAAGATGTTCGCCTTCTCCGAGGAGGAGACGAGACTGGAGCTTTTGCGAAAACTCTCGTATTTTTCCGACGCGACGATCACGAAAAAATACCCGTCGGACGTCGAGATCTCGTTTGTGGAGATCCCCGGAACGATGTACGTCGACGTTTTTGACGAGCACTATATTTTAGCCCCCGATTTCTCGGTCATCGCCCGTGCCACCGAGGACGATCTCGCCGTGAAAACGCGTATGCACGTCATCACTGAGGACGTGGTGCGCTGCGTGGTCGGCGAAAAGGTCGTGTTGCGCGACGAGGAACAACTTGCTCTTCTGGAAGAGATCTACTCCGTGCTTGATTCGGTCGGACTTGCCGAGCAGGTCGAGTATCTCGACGCGAAAAATCGCTTTCACATCACCTTAAACTGCTCGGGCCGCTGGGAAGTGGATCTCGGTGACTCGACGGAACTGGAATACAAGGTGAAAATGCTCAAGGGCGTGATGGAGTCTGCGACGGAAGAATACGGCGGACAGGTCGGCGGAAAGATCGACGTCACCGCCGGCCGCGAGGCGATTCTGCAACTCTATACGGACTCTGCGGCACAGAGCTGAAAAAGCACACAAGTGCGTGGTATTTTATGCAGTTTGAGGCGAAAAAATCGGAAAGATATATAAAAAAGAAGAAAATTTTGAAAAAAGACTTGCAAATCACACCAAAAAAGGGTATCATATAACATAAGAGCCGAATGTTTGAAGCAGAGCTTTCGTCTCTGCGTGCTTTTTTGGGTACAAACAAGGAACATAAAGTTACGGACAATCAACAGTTACGGAGGAAAAAGGATATGTCTTATGAATTGGACACCGCAATCGATAACGGCGTGAAGATCAAGGTGATCGGTATCGGCGGTGGCGGAAACAACACCATCAA
>JAFQUW010000090.1 GCA_017408325.1 Clostridia bacterium
CCAGCACGCCATCGAGACCCCCTACGCCGTGACCAACTCCGTCTTGACCACCCGATAACAGCAAGTTTGAAAACAGCAGAGACTTCGGTCTCTGCTGTTTTTTTGTGTTCCTTTTTCACGGGAAAAGAAGGAACAAAGAAAAAAGATGCGCGAGAAAGAAAAACCCTTATTTGCGGCAAAACAGATTTTTCTTGACAATGTTTCTTCTCCCTTTTATAATGAATTCAGAGACTCCCCTTTCCCCGACGATCACACAAACGGACATGAGGAGATCCACCGTATCAATGCGGTTTTCACAAACAAGCCTGCGGCTTGGATCTGTTCGGTCCGAGCCGATTTTTGCATCTTACAAGGAGGAAAAAGAGATGAAACGAATCTGTTTATGGATGCTGTCGCTTTTACTGCTCTTATTATGTGCTTGCCAAAGTACTTTGACGCCCCAAGCGCCCACGGATCCCCCTCCTGCGGATGAAGTACAAACAGAGACGCCCGAACAAAACGAAGATCCCCAAGAGCCGCAGCAAGACGACGAGAAAAAGAAAGAGGACGAAAAAGAAGAAACGGTTGAATACAAAAGTGAATACGAAAAGATCGAAGCCCTTTCCGAAAAAGATCCCCGTTATCGTTGGATCAAGCTTTTTTTGGATCGGGACAGCGAGGGCTGCGCCAACTTTTTGAGAGATTCGTTCCCCCAAGCCAACGGTGAGCGAGAGGAGCAATTCGACGAATGGTTTGCACCTTTAAAAACGCTTACCTTCGGTGAATATTCCGTCACGGAAGTGACGCGCGAGCACGAGTACGGCGAATACAGTGCCCTGATCTTTGAATTTGAGGTAATAGAGAGCAGCTTCGACACATTTCCCGTCGGCACGTATGCCTATGAGGTGATTCACGGAAGAATGGCACCTGCAAGCTGGCACAAGGAAGACCGTCTTGAGATCCAAAACGAGGATGCCGCAACACTCTTCCATTTTGTCTCGTCACACATTTACTCCGCCGCGGCAACGAAAGAACCAACTGAGTCCGCCAAAATAGGTATTTTTGATGCCGTAAAATATTTTTATCGTGAAAACGGCGGAGAACTCGGGAAAATCCCCAAAGAAGAACTGCAAAATGGAGCGCTTGCGATCTTCGGCGTGGAAAACTTTGTCCCGAATGACTACGAGGCCACGCTGACCGACGGAGTCTATCACGCGATCGGGCACGGCGGCTTTTCCCCGTCTCACGAGATCCTGGAAGTCAAGGAAGACCAAAACAAGGTCGTGGTCACCGCTCAGTTCTATGCAGACATTATGAATCTGTCCAAATCGCACCTCGTGCGCTACACCATTGAGTTGACGGACGGCGACTATCCCGTCCGCCTTGCCTCGGTGGAACGCCTGGAAGACGGCGTTTGGGATCCTTACGTCTGGATGGCATAATCCATCGCAAAACGAACACCCAAACATTCACCGAAATACGCGCCCGCGGTATACGGGCGCGTTTTGGTTTTCTCTCTTCTTTTCTTTTCAGGAGAAAAGAAAAGAAACAAAAGAAAAGCCAAGATGGGAAAAAGGCAGCGTCACACACAAAACGCCCTCAAACGACGAGGGCGTTTTGCGACAAACTGTTTTCTCCGTTTTTTCCTCTTTTCAGGAGAAAAAAAGAAGCAAAGAAAAGCCGAGGCGAGAAAACGGAAAAGAGAGGGTCAAGCACAAACGGCGCCCGTATGCCGTGGACGCCGTTTGCGAAGGGAGGACGAAAGAATTATCAATACTCGATCGCCGTTTACAAAAGGCCGACTCCGTTTTTCAGAGTCGGCCTTTACAGTTTAGTCCTTTTTCTTCGGATCATTGGTTAATCCAAGAAGATAATCAACACTGGTAGAATACAAGTGTGCCAACCGAATGAGAACATCCGTCGGAACATCACGAAGTCCACGTTCGTAACGGCTATATTGCGGTTGTTTCATCCCCAAAATCTCAGCTACTTTCTGTTGAGAAAGATCGTGATCCTCGCGCAAATCCTTTAGCCGCGGATAATAGTTGTCCATATCAATCCTCTTCGATAACCGTCTGGTATTGACATAATAACAAAGGACTGCTATAATTAGTTTGAAAAATAACCGTTTGGTTATATATCAAAAATGTATCTTACTATAAGGAGGCTTCTATGAAGATTTGCTCACGAATGTTTCTTTTTTCTTCCCTCATTTTTCTTGTTTTGTGCATCTCACTCTTTTTTAATTTTTTTGTCACACCCGTCCATGCTGAAACCGAAGGGTATTACACTTATACTGTCGAGGATGGAAAATCAACTATCACAAATTGTGACCCTTCTGTTCAAGGAAACCTCAACATTCCCAGCACTCTCGGCGGCTATCCCGTGACCGGAATCGAAGGTTTTGCATTCAATGACTGTGTCGGGCTGAGTGAAATCTCAATTCCTGCCAGTATTACATATATAGGCTACGATGCTTTTTCCGGTTGCACCGAACTTTCTGCAGTTCATATCACTGACCTTTCCGCTTGGTGCAAAATCAATTTTGACAATTTTGACGGTCTTTTTTCCAACCCTCTTTGTTACGGTGCAAAGCTGTATTTAAAAGATACCCTTCTTACAAATCTTATCATTCCCGAAGATATCACAAGTATTAATGACTACGCATTTTGGGGTTGCTCTTCGCTTTCTTCTGTCAACATCGGAGATAATGTCACAAGCATCGGAAAGTTTTCCTTCTTCAACTGTGCTTCCCTCACGTCCGTCAAAGTTGGCGATAATGTTTCAAACATCGGATACGCTGCATTTTCCGAAACACCTTGGCTCGAAAACCAACTCGCCGCCCAGCCGGACGGAATGTTTTACATCGGGAAAGTTGCTTATGCCTTCATTGGAGAAATAGATGAAAACACAAGTTTTGAATTTGAAGACGGGACTCTCGGGATTGGAGACTATTTGTTTTACAACTGTCAAGAAAATTTAGGGGCCATTACAATACCGGACAGTATAGTCCATATCGGTGACTATGCATTCTCTGGGTGTAATAACTTAACTTCCGTCACCTTTCCCAACAGCCTAACAAACATCGGTGAAGGCGCGTTTAAAGACTGTGCCGATCTGATCGAAATCTCCTTTTTGGATAGTTCAGCGAACATAGGACCTTTTGCTTTCGATGGTTGCACTTCTCTTTCCGTGATCGACTTTGGTATGAATTTGGAAAGCATTGGGTACGGTTCATTCGAATCGTGCTCCTCACTTTCCTCAATTACTATTCCAAAAAGCATGATAAGCATTGGAAACTATGCCTTCAGCGACTGTACAAATTTAACTGAGGTTGCAATTCTAAATGGCGCTACAGAAATCAAATATGCTGCATTCAGCAACTGTACCTCCCTTTTCTCAGTCAATTTGGGTGAAGAAGTAACAAGCATCGGAGATTATGCCTTTGACGGCTGCATAAAGTTGACCGAGATCACTATTCCAAGTAGCGCGACCTATATTGGATACTCTGCATTTAGCGGCTGTTCTTCTCTTTCTTCCGTTCATATTTACGGTTCTCCCGATATTGCTGAGTTTGCTTTTCCAAACCGACCGATCACATTATACGGTTATTCCGATACGACCGTCGAAGAAGTTGCCAACAGCTCAAAATATTTCACCTTTATTGATTTGAATCCGAAAAATGAAACAGTTCCCGGTGACTGTGACGGAGACGGAAAGATCACGATTTCCGACCTGACTCTTTTAGCACAATATCTCGGCGGTTGGGATGTCTCACTCGGATAATAAAATACCACAAACTCCACTCGATGTTTGAGTAGAGTCTGTGATTTGCAAAAACTCGCAACTTGCGCAAACTCGTTTGCTAAAACGCACACCGCAAACTGCGCCCACGGTATAGGGGCGCAGTTTGTGCCTGACGCCGCCTATTTTCCCTTGTTTCGTTCGGCTTTCTTCTTTTGGTTCTTTTCTTCTTTCTCCCGAAAGAAGAAAAGAACGATCAAACCAAACAAAAAAGAAGCACGCGGCGCGTGCTTCTTTTTCTCATTTTTTAATAGTCCTTCAAAAGATCCGTTCTCATTCGCATCTTGTCGAAGTGGACGTGGCTTGCGGCGGCGTAGGAGGCGTCGCGGCATTCGGCAAGCGTATCGCGCACCGTGACCACGCCGAGGACGCGTCCTCCGCTCGTGACGACCTTGGAGTCGGAGAGCGCGGTGCCTGCGTGGTAGACCGTGGCACCTGCCTGTTCTGCCTCGGCAAGACCCGTGATCTCAAAGCCCTTTTCCACCTTGCCGGGGTAACCGCCGGAGGCGATCACGAGGCAAAACGCGGCTTTGTCCGAGAAGCGGACGTCGGCCTCCTTGAGCTTGCCCTCGTTGACAGCGAGGAGGATCTCCAAGAAATCGCTCTCCAGAAGGGGCAGGACTGCCTGCGTTTCGGGGTCGCCGAAACGGGCGTTGTACTCGATCACGCGCGGTCCGCGCGGCGTGAGCATCAAGCCGAAATAGAGCACGCCCGTAAACGGACAGCCCTCCGCACGCATCGCGGCGACGGTCGGGGCGAAGATCTCACGGTGGCAGACCTCCTCGATCTCGGCGGTGTAGTTCGGGGTACGGCAGAAGGCACCCATTCCGCCCGTATTCGGACCGAGGTTTCCTTCAAAGGCGCGTTTGTGATCCTGCGCGGCAGGCATCGTCACATAGTCGACGCCATCGCAGAAGGCGAGCACGCTCACCTCGGGACCGGTCAAAAACTCCTCGATGACGATGCGGTTTCCTGCGTCGCCGAACTTCTTTTCTTCCATCAGCTCGGAGAGCGCCGCCATTGCTTCCTCTTCGCTTTCGGGGATGAGGACGCCCTTTCCGAGGGCAAGTCCCTCTGCCTTCAAAACGATCGGGTACTCGTTCTTCTCTTTCAGGTAAGCGCGCGCCGAGTCGGCGGAGTCAAAGACCTCATAAGAGGCGGTCGGGATCGAATACTTCTTCATCAGATCCTTCGAGAAGACCTTGCTCCCCTCGATCTGTGCCGCGGCGGCAGAGGGACCGAAGGCGGCGATCCCCTCCGCGCGCAGACGGTCGCAAAGACCGAGCACCAAGGGATCGTCGGGGGCAACGAAGACGAGATCCACCTTCTGTTCTTTGGCAAGGGCAACCTGACCCTCGATGTCCGTCGCCGAGACGGGGTAGCACTCACAAAGGGAGGCGATCCCCGCGTTGCCGGGGGCGCAGATCAAGCGACCCAGACGGCGGCTTCTTTTCAGTGCGGTGGCGATGGCGTGTTCGCGCCCACCGCCGCCGACGAGCAATACGTCAAACGTGTCTTTCATGGCAATCCTCAATGCTTGAAGTGACGCATACCGCAGAAGACCATCGCAATTCCTGCCTCATCGCAGGCACGGATGGAATCCTCGTCACGGATGGAGCCGCCCGGCTGGATGATCGCGGTGATGCCTGCCTCGGCGGCGGCTTTCACACAGTCGTCAAACGGGAAGAAGGCATCGGAGGCGAGCACGCTTCCCTTCGCCTTTTCGCCCGCGTAGCGCGCGGCAAGGTCAAGGGCGGTGATGCGGTTGGTCTGTCCGGGGCCGACACCCGTGGTGGACAGATACTTGCCGTCGTGGGCGGCAAGGACGATGGCGTTGGACTTGGTGTGCTTGACGACGCGCCAGGCGAAGTCGAGCGCCGCCATCTCTTCCTCGGTGGGCTGACGCTTGGTGACACACTTCAGCTCGTCACGGTTGTAGAAGCCGATGTTCTGATCCTGCACCAAGAGACCGCCGGCGATCTTCTTCATATCAAAACGACCGGGCTGATACGCGTCGGCAATTCCGTCGAGGGTGAGCAGGCGCAGATACTTCTTTGCAGTGAGCACGGCAAGCGCTTCCTCGGAGAAGGAGGGAGCGATGATGATCTCCAAAAAGATCTCGCTCATCTTCTTTGCGGTCGCTTCATCCACCTCGCGGTTGACGGCGACGATGCCGCCGAAGATGGAGACGGGGTCCGCGTCGTAGGCGCGGGTGTAGGCTTCCAGCAGGGTCGCCCCCGTACCGACGCCGCAAGCGTTGGTATGCTTGAGTCCGACGGCGGCAGGAGTCTCGGTGCCGAACTCCTTCAAGAGATCGAGCGCCGCCGCGGTGTCGTTGATGTTGTTAAAGGAGAGTTCCTTGCCGTGGAGCTGGCGCGCCTCGGAAAGCGTACCTGCGGTGGCAAAGGGCTCTTTGTAGAACGCCGCCTTCTGGTGCGGATTCTCGCCGTAGCGCATGGACTGCACGCGCTCGTAGGTGACGGTAAGGGTGTCCGGGAAGGGATCTTCCTCCAGCGTCTCACGCAGCCAGGTAGAGATCATCGCGTCGTAATTTGCGGTGTGGTTGAAGGTCTTGTACGCAAGGCGAAGCTGATCCTCACGGGTCAGGGTGCCTTGTTCCAGCCCCTCTGCGATGCGGTCGTAATCGGCAGGGTCGCAGACGACGACCACGCCGCCGTAGTTCTTCGCCGCGGCGCGGAGCATCGACGGACCGCCGATGTCAATGTTTTCGATCGCATCCTCCAGGGTGACACCGGGTTTGGTGACGGTCGCCTTGAAGGGATAAAGGTTGACGGCAACGAGGTCGACGGTGTTGATGTTGAGTTGTTCCAGCGTCGCCATATGTTCGGGATTCTCACGAAGCGCGAGAAGACCGGCGTGGATGTTCGGGTGGAGGGTCTTCACACGACCGTCGAGGCATTCGGGATAGCCTGTGACGTCGGAGACGTCCAGAACGGTAAGACCGCCTTCACGCAGGACGCGAGCGGTACCGCCGGTGGAGACGATCTCGTAACCGAGGTCGGCGAGGCGACGGGCAAATTCGACGCAGCCCGTCTTGTCGGTGAGACTGAACAGTGCTCTTTTCTTCATATTGGTTTCTCCTTTATCTCTTCAAAGTGATTGACAAAGCTCTTCGGTCGCGCGCGGAAGCAGGATCCATTCCGCCTCTTCCATGATGCGCTGTTGCAGACTCTCGGGGGTATCCCCTTCAAGGACGGCAACTTCCTTTTGGGCGATGATCTCGCCCTGATCGACTCCTGCGGTCACGAAGTGCACCGTGGCACCGCTGACACGCTCCCCTGCGGCAAGCACCGCGCGGTGGACGTGGAGTCCGTAATAGCCCTTCCCACCGTATTTGGGAAGAAGAGCGGGGTGGATGTTGATGATGCGTCGCTCATACGCACTCACAAACTCCGGCGTAAGGATCGCCAAAAAGCCCGCGAGAACGACGACGTCGATCTTTGCCTTCTCAAGCTCCGCCAAGAGTTTTTTGCAGAGCAGGTCGGGATCTTTTTCCACGACGGCGTGCGCGGCGATGCCCGCATTTCTCGCACGGGTGAGCGCATAGGCAC
>JAFQUW010000091.1 GCA_017408325.1 Clostridia bacterium
CAAAAACCTCACCTGCGGCGAAGGCGGGCTCGTTCTCACCGCTTCCGAGGAGAATGCACGCCGATTTGAGCCGTTTTACCGCGGGGAACGCGGTACGGGCGCGCCCTTAAACGAAATGGGCAGTGCTCTGCTTGCCGCACAACTGACCCGTCTCAACTATCAAATGCAGATCCGCGAGGCAAACGCGCGTCTGCTCGACCAAAGACTCGCCCCTCTCGGTTTCGTCTCTCCAATGGCCGATGATCCACGCATCACGCGGCACGGTCTGCACCTGTATCTGTTCCGCTATTTTGAAGAGCAGATGGACGGCATTTCGCGCGAGACGTTCTTAAAGGCTCTTGCCGCAGAGGGCTACGGCGCCGCCGCGGGATATTCCCGTCCCTGCCACCGCTCTCCGATTTTGCAAAGCGACTACGTCCGTCGCATCGCGCCCACCCTCGACCTCTCCGATGAAGGACTCTCCGAAACGGTGCGCGCCGCCGAAAAAACGGGAGCCTGGTTCTATCAGTCGCTTCTGCTCGGAAGCCGCGCCGACACCGAACGGATGGCCGACGCCTTTGAAAAAATCTATGAAAACCGTGACGAACTGAGAAAGGAGATCCTATGAACGTTGCTTCCTTCTCTCAAAAAGAACTCGCCGCACGTCTCAAAGAGACTTTAGATGCCCACGTCTGGGGCACCATCGGCCCCGAATCGAAAGCCGCCGCAAGCGAACTTGCAAACCTGCTCGGTCGCGAGGCCGCTCTCCTTTGCTCCTCGCACGCCGCTTCGTTCGAAACCGTCCTGCGCGCACTTGAAGTCTCCTACGGTGACGAAGTCATCCTTCCCGCCCTCTGTTCTCCCCTGCTCAAAGAAGCGGTGGAGGCCGTCGGGGCAAAATGCGTCTTCTGCGACGTCGACGAGTTTTTGACCATGGATGCAAAGCATCTGAGTTTCTGCTACAGCGACCGAACCGTTGCCGTCTTCTGCGAAGAGATCGCGGGATACGTCTGTGATCTTCCGGCCATTCGCGCCTTTACGGAAGAGCACGATCTGCCGCTCATCGACGTTTGCGCCGCTCCCTACTGCACTCGGCTGTCCGACAAGCCGACCGCGCAGTACGCCGACATTGCCGTCGCGCTTCTGCCCGTGATGGGGGTCGGTGCCCTTGTTACCGACGCAGAATTCATCGGAAAACTCTACGCCGCGCACCACTGCGGCAACCCCTACGGACAGGCTGGAGGGCTCAACACCGGCGTCTGTCTCGGCGGAGACATGCGCGTTGACGAATTCCGCTCCACGCTCGTCCGCGAAACCCTCCGCGCCGCCGACGAGCGTCGCCGCGCCAAAAATTCCGTTCGCATCCGTTTGAGTGAAGCACTCCTGCAAGACGGCGCGCAGCCGTTTCCCGTCCGCGCCGAAGCAGACAGCGCGGGCGACTACATCCTCTGCGAAGCGATCGGGCGCGAGACTTGCCGCGACAAAGCGGATCCGCTCCCTTACCGCACCTACACCGAGGCGGCGCGCATCGCCTTTGCCGGTGTACGCGCCTATCGCGTGATCTGACACGGAAAAACGCACTCAAAAAAGGCTGACCGAATCGGTCAGCCTTTTTCTTACGCTTGATTCTGTTTTTCTTTCAACGCTCGGTTGAGTCTGTTTGTGTTTCGTTTGACCACGGAATGGATGACGAGCCAGATCACAAGATAACCGAAGACGAAGATCGCGCTGAAGACCAGAAGCGGCGTCACTCCACTCTCCAGCCATCCGTTGACGAGGTAAGTCGCAAGATAACAGACGTACAAGACGACACCGTGAATCAAAACGGCTATCATCAAAGGCAGTCGTTCGATTTGGTAAACGACGTTCATCCCACCTACAACGAACGCGAGAACGGTCAAAGAAACGATCCCGACGCAAACTTCGCCGACCTCCAGCGTCTGAAGATCCGTTTGATTCTGCAACACCAGATACACGACCGCCAAAACGAGAGGCCCGAATCCGCAGGCAACCATCCCGCGACGACAAAATTCCAAGATGATCTTTTTCATTTTTCCTCATACCTCCTTCTGATTCGGGAAAAGCAACGTCGGGAGACGTACTCCCGAAAGCCGCAGGAAAAGACGGCGTCGACTCCGCCGCCGAACGCGGGAACGAAACGAAAGATGTGCCGTTCATTGGCAAGCGCAGACATGTTGATGCGAATAAAGTACGACGGCAAGCGCGTTTCCAAATCGCGAAGGCTGTCCCGAAGATGGTAGTGTTCACCTTCCCGATCCACGGCAGTCACGCGCCGCTCGATGACGGTGATACACTCGATCTTGTCAAAATAGAGTTTTCGCATCTCACCGTCCCGATACCCGACGAGGCAATCCTCCCCCGAATGTGAGCGGACAAGATCTTCGATCCGCTGAGTCAGAGCGGAGGGGGCGTGAGAGCGGACGACGACTTCCTCCTCCCCCTCTTTATCGATGATGAGTTTGTATTTCATAGTTCTCCCTTACTGCTGTTTCATTTGCCGAAGAAAGCAAATCACGGCGGCACAACCGACCAAAAGAGCATACAGCAAAACTGTCAAAACGTGCGGAAAAACAGACGCGTTTTCACCGCTGAGCACCGTTTGCGACAGTCTGACTGCGTGAACGAACGGCAAGCAAAACGCCAGTTTTTCAAAGAATGAACCGACCAGACCAAGGTCGAACCACACGCCCGACATCCATGCGGAAAGGTTGCTCAAAAGCGCACCGCAAATCCCGCCAACCTGCCGAGATCCCAGCACACTGCCGCACAAAATCCCGAGCGAAATGTTGAAAACGGCCATCGGTACGGTTACCAGTACAGAATACACGATGCGCACACTCAGTGTCAAGCCCAAAGGGACTGCCGCAAGATAGCAAACAGCAGTCTGTAGA
>JAFQUW010000092.1 GCA_017408325.1 Clostridia bacterium
ACTTACTCCTTTCCGAAAGGTTCTTTTTGTCCTTTCGATTATTAAACGGATGAAACTGCAAAAAGTCTCACTTGTTTTTTATATTTTATCATTTTTTTTAATTTTTTCCACTTACACAAAAAATGACGGCAGAGAGGTGTTAATCTCCCTGCCGTCGTGCTTCGGTTCGTTGTGAATTATATTGTAGCTTGCGATTTCTGTGGCTCTGCTATGGATAATAATTGTACACGAAATAATAATTAAAATAAAATTATTATCAGAAAATGAAAACCACTGCCTGCTACTATAGATTTATTGTATTAAATTGGTATTATTCCCACTCATTTTTGAGTTTCTTCTTTGGCTTATTTATACCCTAAATATTATCCTAAACAGCAATTTTGAACCCACTTTTCCACCTATTATTTCATTTATCAAAATTTTTGTTGCAGAAAAAGTTGCAAAATTGCCTGCGGAATAGTGCCGAGTGGTTTTTACCTTAAACCAAGGCTAACTGCTAATTCGTCAAGATAATCTATATGCCCGTGGTTTGCCCCATATAAGGTCACATATCCATCCTTTTCGGCGGTTATATCCTGTCCCATAAAAACAACTCGTTCGCCTTTTTTGAGGTACTGCTTGCTTCCGTTTTTCATTCGGTCATTATACTCATCTACAGCCGATTGATAATACTCCTCAAACAGTTGCTTTGCTTTTTCGATATTGCCAAGATAACCGTAAATCATGCATTCTTCTAAAGAAATAAGATTAACCATATCATCCAACAACGGATAATCTTTTCTATGTGCAAGAATAGCTTCGCGACTACTTAAAACCTCATAAGCCGGCAAAACATACTGATCAATTTCATCAATAACACTCTTTATGATCTTGTCTGTTTTCTTGTGAAGATCATACCACGTTTCTTGTTTACCACTAACAACTCCCAATCGTGAGCGAATCGTACACTCATACTCATGGTAGTATTTTTTCTTTTCTGCTTGAGGCTGAAAAGTTCTTTCGGAACATTCCGGAATACGAATTCCCAAATTCACACAAAGTAGTCCGCTCATACCGTGTGTGGGCATACCGCTTTGAAAATGAATGACTTGAGAAATATCTTCCGAAACGAAACGGTGAAGCGTTCTTCCGTGTTTCTTGAATCCATACGGTTTGACACGCTCATATACTGCCGCTTCAATTTCATCGACGATTTGTGTCGTATTGATTTCTGTTTTCTTTTTCAAAAAATCGAACACTTTGCCGCCCTCCTTTCATCACTTCACAACCACTTGCAACCATTTCTTTTCACGCTTTTTATACTACGAGTTTCAAAATGCAGCGGCTTTTTTCAAAATTGCAGAAATGCCCGAAAGCCCTTTGTTTCCAAGGGTTTCCGGGCACTTGTAAGCCAATTTGTATTATTCCCACTCGATGGTGCCGGTAGGCTTGGGGGTGAGGTCGTAGAGGACGCGGTTGATGCCCTCGACTTCACTTGTGATGCGAGCGGTGATCTTGTGGAGCACCTCGTAGGGGATCTCCTCGATGGTGGCGGTCATTGCGTCGGTGGTATTGACCGCGCGGATGATGGCGGGCCAGCCTTCGTAACGCATCTCGTCCTTCACGCCGACGCTCTTGATGTCGGGAATGGAGATAAAGTACTGCCAGACGCGTTCGGCAAGGCCGCAATTGTCAAATTCTTCGCGCAAGATGGCGTCGGCTTCGCGCAGGGCCGCAAGGCGGTCACGGGTGATGGCGCCGAGGCAACGGACGCCGAGTCCGGGACCCGGGAAGGGCTGACGATAGACCATCGCGTGCGGCAGGCCGAGGGCCTCACCGACGACACGCACCTCGTCCTTGAAGAGCAGCTTGATCGGCTCGACGAGCTCCATTGCCATCTCGTCGGGCAGACCGCCGACGTTGTGGTGGGATTTAACGGGCTTGCCGCTTTCGGCGGCCTTGATGCTCTCTAAAATATCGGGGTAGATGGTTCCCTGTGCCAAGAAGGAGATGCCGGAGAGCTTCGCGGCTTCCTCGTCGAAGACCTTGATGAACTCACCGCCGATGATCTTGCGCTTCTGTTCGGGATCGGAAACGCCCGCGAGCAGGTCCAGAAAACGGTCGGTCGCGTCGACGTAGACGAGGTTTGCGTCAAGTTCTTTGCCGAAGATGTCAATGACGGCTTCGCTCTCGCCTTTTCTCATCAGGCCGTGGTTGACGTGGACGCAGACGAGCTGGCGACCGATGGCACGGATGAGAAGTGCGGCCACGACGGACGAATCCACGCCGCCGGACAGCGCCAACAGCACCTTTCCGTCGCCGACCTGTGCGCGGACCTCTGCCACCTGTTCTTCGATGAAGGCCTCTGCCTGTTGAATCGTCGTGATGCGTTCCATCGTTTCGGGACGTCTTGCAAGTTCCATAGATATTCCCCCTGTAGTTTGGTTTCAGTATAGGTAAATTATAGCGAAAAAGCGCGAACTTGTAAAGAGAAAAATGAAGGCGGCACGCAAAAAAATTGCGTGCCGCACTTTTTAATTTTTGTAAAAATTGATCAAACAGCCGTCGAGCAAAATCGCGCGTTCCTCATCGGAGAGCGTGCCGAGCGTACCGACGTGGGCTTTCGCCTTCCAGGTCTCGCCGTCTTTTTTCAGAACGACGTAATCGATCTCGTCCTTCGCCTCCGCCACGGCGCGGCGCACGTCACAGAAGAGCACCCAGTCCCCGACGGAAAAATGATTGTCGTCGACCACCATGGGCAGCATTCCCCAGTTGATGAGGTTGGAGCGATAGCGTTTGGTGGCGTAGGAACGGGCAAAATTCGCCTGTCCGCCGAGCACCTTCTGACAGCTTGCCGCCTGCTCACGCGCGCTTCCGTCGCCGGGACAATTGGCAAAGATCGCACTGCCGAGCACGGTCGACTTCGGATCGATGTCAGGGATGAGTTCCTTCACCTTCGCGTAAAGTCCTTCGAGTTCAGGCAGTTTTTCCAAGGGACAAACCGCACTTTGACGGTCGCGCTCCGCCGCACGGACTTCAAGGGCGCGCGGCACGTAATTCGGATCGCGACGCGAGAGCGCAAGACGGGAGAGCTTTTCGGGATTGGAGCGAAGCGAGGAGGACTCGCCCGAGGGAATGAGCTCGTCCGTGGTGGTCACCTCGTCCTCGATGACGGAGGCGATCTTCACCAAGAGATGCTCGGAGAGAGCGGGCTGATCGGGCCAGTCGGTGATGTTCGGACCGATGACAAGCTCGGTCTCGGGCTTCGGGCTGCCCCAGCCGCGATAGACCTTCTTTTCGTAGACGACGGGATCGAAATCAAAGGCAGGGATCTCGTCAGAGTAGTCAAGCGTATCCGCCGCGGTGAGCACGCCGCCCGCACGAACGGTGGCGGCGATCGAGCGCGCGTCCATCAGGGCGACGGAGGAGATCTGTCCCTCGCCGGGCTTGGCTCCCTCGCGCATCGGGAAGTTTCTCGTGGTGTGACGGATGGAAAAACCGCGGTTTTGCGGCGTATCACCCGCACCGAAGCAGGGGCCGCAGAAGGCCGTCTTCAGGACGATGCCGCTCTGCATCAGGCGCGCCGAGACGCCCTTTCTCGCCAGATCGAGCGCGATCGGCATCGACCCGGGGTAGAAGGAGGCGGAGAGATTGTTCGCATCGCATCCGTCGAGGATGTTCGCGCAGACGGCGAGGTTCTCAAAACTGCCGCCCGCACAGCCCGCGACGATCGCCTGATCGACGTAAAATTTGCCGTCGACAAGCTTGTCGAGAAGCCCCAAGGACTCTACCTTGTCGCCGAGCGACTCCTTGGCACGCTCTTCTGTGAGGCGCAGGATGTCGGCGGTGTTCTCGCGAAATTCGCGGATGGTGTAGGTGTTGGAGGGGTGCATCGGCAGGGCGATCATCGGCTCGATCTTGTCAAGGTCGATGACGATCGCGCCGTCGTAGAGGGCGGCGGAGGCAGGCTTCATCTCGCGGTATTCGTCGCCGCGGCCGAGGGTGGTCAGAAACGCCTTCGTCGTCTCGTCGGTGACCCAGATACTGGAGAGACAGGTCGTCTCCGTGGTCATGACGTCGATGCCGCTGCGGAACTCCATCGACAGATTCCCCACGCCCTCGCCGACGAATTCCATGATCTTATTCTTCACAAAACCGCGCTCGTAGGTCGCGCCGATGATGGCGAGCGCCACGTCCTGCGGGCCGACGCCGTGGCGCGGCGCGCCCTTCAGGTAGACGCAGATGACCTCGGGCGGTGTGATATCCCAGGTGCGACCGAGCAGCTGCTTGGCAAGCTCGGGGCCGCCTTCCCCCACGCCGAGCGTGCCGAAGGCACCGTAGCGGGTGTGACTGTCACTGCCGAGAAGCATCTTCCCCGGAGCCGCCTCGCACTCGCGCATATAAGAATGGATGACGGCCAGATGCGGGGGCACGAAATCGCCGCCGAACTTCTGCGCGGCGGACAGGCCGAAGGCGTGGTCGTCCTCGTTGATGGTGCCGCCGACCGCGCACAGAGAGTTGTGGCAGTTGGTGAGGATGTACTTCACGGGAAATTCCGTCAGCCCCGAAGCACGCGCCGTCTGGATGATGCCGACGTAGGTGATGTCGTGGCTTGTGAGCGCGTCGAATTTCACGCGCAAAAGAGAGGCGTCGGAGCTCGTGTCGTGCGACCGGAGCACCGAATAGGCCATCGTCCCCTCTCGCGTCGCTTCCCCGAAGCGCGCTTTAAGCGCGGCGTATTCCGCGCCGCCCTCTTCACAGAGGATCTCGGAGTCAAACAATGCGATTTTTTTGTTGATCAGTTCCATAAGGTACCTCGAATCAGTTCGGAATAGACACATTGTAACAGAAACGCGCGTTTTTTTCAACGCTCTTGAAAAAAACTCTTGCTTTTTTTAAAAAGCTTGTGTATAATA
>JAFQUW010000093.1 GCA_017408325.1 Clostridia bacterium
AAAAGCACCACACAGGAGGTGGAAAAACCATGGCAAAATGCGATATCTGTGGAAAAGGCGTCGGCTTCGGCTGCAAGGTCTCCCACTCTCATAGACGCTCCAACCGCGCTTGGAAGCCCAACGTTCGTCGCGTGAAGGCGGTTGTCGGTGGCTCGAACCAGACCGTTCATGTCTGCTCTTCCTGCCTGCGCAGTGGTAAGGTCACCCGCGCCATCTAAGTTTCTATGAATCATTGAAAACGCTCCGCTTTGCGGAGCGTTTTTTCCGTTTCAAAACACAAAAGAAAAGCCGCCGGATCGGCGGCTTTTTTCACTTTTCTTTCTCTTCGGTCTTCGGGGCCTCGACGCATCCGTCGGTGCTGCAGGCCGTGCACTCCTTTGCATAAGGACAGCCGATGCAACGTTTTCCGCGGCGGTGAGAGCGAATGAGATAGCCGATGATCGCCCCGAGGATCAGGGCAACGGTGACCAGAATGATTGCGTTTTCCATAAGCGTTCTCCTTTTCGGATTACTTCGCTTGCATCTCTCGGGCGAGATCGCCGCGGCGAATCACCGTCAGAACGACGGCGGCCATTGCAAAGACGGCGGCGAGCCCTAAAAGAGCAGCGGGAACGTTGAGCGTTTCGGGGGAGATGATCAGCGTTCCGATCGTGTAAACGAGATAAGAAACGGTATAGCCGACCCCAAGTTGCAGGCCGACGCCGCCCCAGAACCACTTGGCACTCTTCACTTCCGCGTTCATGGCACCGAGGGCGGCAAAGCAAGGCGGCGAATAGAGGTTGAACATCAGGTAGGCGAGTGCGGCGACCTTTGTGATGGCAAAGATGCCGGCCGCCTCGGCTCCGCTCCCCTCCAGGAGAACGAGTTCTTCGGTATCAATGAGGTTCTCCAGTCCGACGAAGCAGACGGCCAGAGTGCCGACGACGTTTTCCTTTGCGATGAATCCCGTCAGCGTTGCGGCAGCCAGTTGCCACGAGAGGACGCCGACCAAGGGATAGAACAGGTACGAGAAGGGCTTTGCCACGGCGGCGAGAATGGACGCATCCGCCGTTTCTGCCACCGCAAAAGCGAGGGTGAAGGACTGCATGATCTGCACGACGGTGTTGCACAGCAGGATGACGGTCGCGGCCTTCACGACGTAGGACTTGCCGCGGCTGAACATCGACTTGGTCGCACCCCAGATCGAGGGGAATTTATACGCAGGCATCTCGATGATAAAATACGAACGCTTTTTGTAGTTTCCGGTGACGCGATTCACGAGAAGCGCACCGAGAAAAATGAGCAGGATGCCCGAGAGATACGTCACGGTGCTGACCCAGCCCGCGCCGTCGAAAAAGGCACCGGCAAACAGGGCGATGACCGGGATCTTCGCGCCGCAGGGCATAAAGGGCGCGAGCATTGCCGCGGCGCGGCGTTCGCGCTCGTCTTTGATCGTGCGGCTCGCCATAATGCCCGGAACGGCACAGCCGACGGAAATGACGAACGGGATGACGGATTTGCCGGAGAGACCGACCTTCTTGAAGATCGGGTCGAGCACCACCGCCACGCGCGAAAGATAGCCGCAGTCCTCCAAAAGAGCGATGAGAAAATACATCACCATCACAAGCGGCAAAAAGCCGAGCACGGCGATCACGCCGCCGATGACGCCGTCGACCAGCAGGGCAACGAGCAATGGATGCGCCGTGGAAAGCACACCTCGCACCGCCTCCTGACCCTGCTCCAAAAAGCCGACGAGTAAATCGGCGATCGGGCCGCCCACCCAGACCTGCGAGATCTGGAAGACCAAAAACATCACGAGCGAAAAGAAAAGGATCCCCACTCCCCTTCCCGTCAAAAGCAGGTCGATGCGATCGGAGAGCGAAAACTCTGAGGCACGGTGACTCTTCTGTTCAACTTCGCGCACGATCGAGTTGACGAATGCAAAGCGACGGCGATCCTCGGCGCGCACGGCGTCGGGATCCGACGGGTCGATCTCTTTTGCAACAAAGGGGGCACGCTGTTCTTTGCCCTTGAGGGACATGGCAACCGAAACCAATTCCAAAAAGCCCTCCTGCGAAGTGGAGACGGTCGAGAGCACGGGACAGCCGAGCAGTTCGGACAGGCGGTTTGGGTCAAGCGACGTCCGTTGTTTGCGGTTCAAATCGCTCTTATTGAGCGCGACGACCGTCGGGATGCCGAGTTCCAAAAGCTGGGTCGTGAAAAACAGACTGCGGCCGAGGTTGGTCGAGTCGACGATGTTGACGATGACGTCGGGGCTCTCCCCGCGCACGTAGTCGCGCGTGATCGATTCCTCCCCCGTGAAGGGCGACATCGAGTACGCCCCCGGAAGGTCGACGGCGATCAGCCGTTCGTCCCCCGTGTAAAACGCACGCTTGACGGGGCGTTCGTTTTTGTCGACCGTGACGCCTGCCCAGTTTCCGACTTTTTCACTGGAGCCGGTCAAGGCGTTGTACATCGTGGTCTTGCCGGAATTCGGGTTTCCGGAAAGCGCAATTCTCATAACGAAAGGTTCCTCCGAACGATCTCAAACAGGCTCTTTTCTCCCCCCGTTTGCCTGCGGCGACGGGCAGGAGTTAGCCTCTGCTAACTAAAATGAAAAAAGAAGCGCACGCTTCTGCGGTCTTCGCATCCGTCAGATGACGATCGCGCCCGCGAGCGAGCGGTCAATGCTGTAACGGGAGTCCTTGATGGCGACGATGGGGCCGCCGGCGCGATGGGCAATGACCGTGATCGGCTCGCCGCTGTAACAGCCAAGTGAAAACAAAAACGCGTCCATCTCTGCGTCCTCGGTGTGCACGGACTCGATGACGTACTCTTTTCCGACTGCAGCTTCGTTGAGCGTCACAGGCATTCCCTCCTTCCAAAACTCTCTATGCCGCTTCGAGCGAGAACATTCCGCCCCTTCGGCACAATTTGAGTTAGCCTCTGCTAACTCCTGCTGTATCATACCGCAAATAAGCCCGTTTGTCAAGTCTTTTTCTCAACTTTTTTGCAAAAGTTGGGAGTTGAATTTTTCCGCCGCTTTTACTATAATAAAGAAAAAAACAAAGCGAGGCTTCTATGGCATCACTCCTCTGTCCCGTCTGCAAAAACACGCTCTTGAAAAACGAGAAGAGCCTCTCCTGCGCCGCGGGACACAACTTCGATCTCGCGCGGCAGGGCTACGTCAACCTGATGCGCGGAGGCGGAACGAAGAAGGGGCACGGCGACGACCGACTGATGGTCCGCGCTCGCACCGCTTTTCTCGAGGGCGGTCACTACGGCTGTCTTGCCGACCGAGTGGCAAAGCTCGCCTCCGAGCACGTTCAAGACGGCGACTGCGTCCTCGACGTCGGATGCGGCGAGGGCTACTACAGCTGCCGCGTCAAGCAGGAGCTGGAACGCGCCGGAAAGCGCGTCGACCTCTGCGGCGTCGACATCAGCCGCGAGGCGCTCATCGCCTTCTCCCACCGCACGAAGGACGCGACGCTCGCCGTGGCGAGCGTCTCCTCCCTCCCCTTCGGGGATGCGTCGGTCCACCTTCTCTTAAACCTCTTTGCGCCGCAGTCAAACGAGGAGTTTTTGCGCGTCCTCGCCCCCGGCGGAACACTGCTTTGCGTCTTTCCCTTGGAGGAGCACCTGTTCGGGCTCAAGCGCGCCGTCTACGACAGACCCTACGAAAATCCGCCGCCCGACTACGCACCCGAGGGCTTTTCCCTGCTCCATCGTGAAGACGTCCGAAAAACGCTGGTTTTAAACAGCGAAGAGGACATTCGAAATCTCTTTTTCATGACCCCCTATTACTACAAAACGTCGAGAGAAGACCAAGACAAATTGCTTTCTCTTTCGCAACTGGAGACCCCGATCGCCTTCGGCATCTTCCTCTACGAGAAGCTCTGACACAAGAAAAAACCGAGACAACCGTCTCGGTTTTCTTTTTTCGCGTTTATCCGTCGTTTTCCGTCCGATGCTCGATCTCGTCGACGCTGACGGCGACGCGGTGCTCGATCGGCGCCCAGTGGAACTTCTTAAAGGGGGCGACCATTGCGATCGGCACAAACGAGATCATAAAGAGGGGGAACGCGAAGATGCTCATGATCTTCTGTTTCTTGGTCGCGCGAATGCGGTCCCACTGTGTGTACACGGTCAGGGCTCCGATCGCCAAAAAGGACAATGCCGCGCCGAGCAAGCCGCCGCCGAGAGCGAGGAAAAATCCCGCAATTCCACCCAAGAGAGTCGCAAGCGTCAGGCCGCAAAGGGCGTTTGCGATGCCGATCAGATAACCCCACAGCGAGAGCGCAAAGGTCTCAAACGCGGCATAAAGACGCCATCCGCGACCCTTGACGAGCGCGCGAATGATCTCACCGCCGCGGCGCAGGGAGACCTGCAGACCGCCCTGCACCCAGCGGATGCGCTGTTTGTAGGACTGGGAGAAGGTCAGAGGCTGTTCGTCATAGAGGATCGCGTCGCGGCAATAGCCGATCTTGACCCCGTGCGTGGCGCACCAGGTGCTAAACTCGATGTCCTCGGTCAAGGTGAAGAACTGCCAGGAGCCGATCTGTTTCAGAAGCGTGCGCGAAAAGCCGAAGCCCGTTCCGTTGACGTTGCAGGAGGAGCCGATCATCATCCTCGACTCGTTCAAATGGCAAGAGTCGTGCAAATACCAGACGGCGTAGCCGGCGGAAACGGCGCTGGAGAAAAAATTCTTCGTGTTGCGGTAACCGCAGAACACCTCGTAGCCCGCCGAATGCACCTCGTTGATGCGCGTGATGTAGTCGGGCATCAGGAGATTGTCCGCGTCGAAGATCAAAAAGGCGTCGAAGGAATCCAGCCCGTCCGTTTTTTCGATCTCGCCGAAGAGATAATTGAGTGCGTAGCCTTTTCCGACCTGCACCTTGTTCTCTCGCTCGACGACGCGTGCGCCGGCGGCTCTTGCCACGTCGGCGGTTTTGTCGGTGCAGTTATCGGCGATGACGTAGACCGTCAAAAGCTCCTGCGGATAATCCTGCGCGGCAAGGCTGGAAAGCAGATGCGGCAGGACGTTCTCCTCGTTTCGCGCAGGGATCAGCACGGCGTATTTATGAAAAACGGGCTCGCCGAACGTTCTCTTCTTTCCGAAAAAGGGCAGGAAGAGATAGACGAACTGATGCGCGTAGAGAAGCGCACAGAGGACCGTTAAAGCCAAAATAGCGATTTGTAAAACAACAATCGGATTCATACTCTCTCGAAAGACTTCCATCATTCTCCGAAAAACGGGCAAAGCCCCGTCTGTCGGGAGTATGTTATTATACCGCGAATCGCGTCGAATTGCAAGAGGAAAAGCGGCGAAGCGCCGCCTCTTTCGCAATGGATCAAACAATCGACAGGTCGAAACCTGTCGATTGTTTGGCTATGGGCTACCAAAAAGATATTTTCGGCAGTTTTGCGTATGAATTCGAACTCTCATAAAACGATGCATCGACTTCGTCGATATGATGTATTGCGCTGTGCGCAATATGATGTAAATTCGCTTCGCTCATTTATGATGCGAAGCGTTCCTTAATGTTGCGAAGCAACACATCATTAACGAAGTGACATCATTAGCGTAGCGTCATCATGTTCCCGAAGGGAACGCTTCATTGAAAAACGACAAGTTTCTGTCGAAACTTGTCGTTTTTCATG
>JAFQUW010000094.1 GCA_017408325.1 Clostridia bacterium
CGGAACCCGAACCCGAACCCGAACCGGAGCCGGTCTACGTACCCGTAACGGAAATGTCCCTCTCCGTCTATGAGGTGACACTGACCGAGGGGCAGACGCAGATGCCACTTGTGACCATGCTCCCGCAAAACGCCACCGACAAGTCCGAGCGCTGGGAAACCTCCGACGCCAAGGTCGCCACGGTGGACGCCTACGGCAACATCACGGCGCAAAGCAAAGGGGCTTGCACCGTCACGGTCACCTCCACAGACAATCCTTCGCTCGTTTGCCGCGTCGCGGTGACGGTGAAAGAGGGAGAAAAGCCCACCTACATCGACGGCATCCTCATCGCCAACAAGACCTACGCCCTGCCGCGCGATTACGCGCCCGGCATCGACCAAACGGCACTCAACCACCTGTGGGAGATGTTCGCGGCGGCAAAGAAGGACGGGATCAGCCTTTGGATCTGTTCGGACTACCGCTCCTGGGCAGACCAGAATTACATCTACAACGGCTACGTCGCACGCGACGGACAGGCGGCCGCCGACCGCTATTCGGCACGTCCCGGTCACTCCGAGCACCAGACGGGACTCGCGTTTGACTTAAACACGACGAAAAACTCCTTTGCAAACACCCCGGAAGCGAAGTGGATCGAAGAAAACTGCCACAAATACGGCTTCATCCTCCGCTATCCGAAGGGGAAAGAAGCCGAAACGGGCTACCAATACGAGCCGTGGCACGTGCGCTTCGTCGGCCGCGAAAACGCCAAAAAGATTCAAAAGAGCGGGCTCTGTCTCGAGGAATATCTGGGCATCACGTCAAGCTATGCATAAATCACACAAAAAAAGAACCGCAAAAGCGGTTCTTTTTTTGTGCCTGAAATTGCAATTTTCGGCAGTAAAGACTTGAATTTTAAAAAAAAGAGTGTATACTTAAAATGTTATATAATGCCCTAATTGGTTGCTCTTGTTTTTCAGGGAAGAAAGGAGGAGGCACGGTGAAAAAGAAAACAGACGGACTCGCTGCAGCAAAAAAAGCCGAAAACACCGAGCTCGAGCAAAAAACCGACAGCGAGATCACCGAGCCGACCGTCCCGGAAACCGACGAGGCGACGCAAGAAGCACCCCCCACAAAGACCGCCGAGAATCAACGGGCGAACAATCGCAGGCAGGGCGTCTTTTCCCGTCTGGCAAAATGGATCTCCGCTGCCCTCCTGCTCGGCGTTGTGCTGCTCAACCTGTTCACCCACGTCTTCACGGTCGTCCGATACAACGGGACCGGCATGGAACCCTACCTCAACGGCGGGCAGACGCTCGTCATCCGAAAGACCGCCACCGTCAAACAGGGCGACGTGATCGCGTTCTATTACAACAACCGCATCCTGATCCGTCGCGTCATCGCGCTCGGCGGAAGTCAGGTGGAACTCGACGAGGCGGGCGCCCTCAGCATCAACGGCTCCCCCGTCGATGAACCTTACGTCCGAGAGGCCACGCGCGGACAGTGCAACCTCACCTTCCCCCACTACGTTCAACCGAACACCGTGTTCGTCATGGGGGACAACCGCGAAGAGTCCATGGACAGCCGACTCGAAGAGATCGGCACCATACCGCAGGACCGTATCATCGGAACGGTTCTGCTGATCCTTTAAGCGATCCCGAAAAAATCCGAAAAACCACAGAGAAGAGGCGAGTAGAATGAAGGCGGAAACGATCAAGCGCCTGTTCTACAAGTTCATATTTGCCGTCGTGCTGGTGATCCTCTCCGTCACGACCGCCATGGGGCTTGCCGCGGAAAGTTCGCTTTCCCTCGACCAGCAGGTTCGTTGCGGCCTTTCGGAGCATACGCACACCGCCTCCTGCTACCTCGACGACGTACTTCTGTGCAAAGAGAAGGCACACGCCCACAGTGAAAACTGCTACCTGATCCTGCTTCGCGACAACGACATCAATACCCTGCTCAACACCGTCGACCAAAACGGCGACAAGAGTCTGGAGGGCGTCCTTGACTCCACGATGGGACAGGCACTGACCATCAACGACAATTTCTCCCAGGACCCGCCTTACGAGCTGACCGCCGCAGACATCTCCGCGCTCAACAGCACCATTGAAGAAGAAAACATCGAACCCGCGGTCGTGCTCAACGAGAATCTGCGTGCCGATACTTACTTAAACTACGCACCCACCACCTATGCCGCTTCGATCGACGCCAATGTCAACACCGCGCGGCGCGGCATCAACTTCTACGTCGTGCTTGACGGAGAAGTTACCCTCATCGGACGCGGCACCCTCTCCAACGCAAACTTCGACTACTATTCCTACACCAACACCGCGAAGAAATACACGGACGTCGTCAGCACCAACTTGACGTCCGCAAACATCAACACCACATACTTCTTCTACTACAACACGACGGGCTCCGTCTCACAGCCCTCCGCCTTCTCCACGGCAGCGACCTACCGAAGCAACAACGTGCGCTTTGCAAACGAGGACAATCCGAGATACGCCCTGCTGTTCAAAAAGAACGGGTACTCCTACACCCCCGTGCAGTTCTACTCGGTCACGCTGGACTACTCCGAAAGCGGCTCGAACATCCCCTCACAGACCGTCTACGTGGAATCGGGCCTTCCCTCAGGCTACGTTTTGTCGGACGCCTTCAACTGGTACGACGAAAACGGCAACCCCGTGGCGCAGGCGCCGACGAGCGTCACCAAGACCACCGTGCTCTACGCGCGGCCCCTGGCCTACACCGTCACGTTCGAAGACACGGCGGCCAATCACATCGCACCCACGCAGAGCGGAACGCCCACGAGCGGATCCCTCGCCGTCACCCTCCCGCGCGTCTCCGGAAAAGAGTCCTGGCTCTGGATCAAAAAAGGCTCGGACGGCACGGACTTCGCCAAAAGCGGCGACGTGGTGCACGTCATCGGAAACACCACCTTTGTGGCGATCCCCGATACATATACCCTCACCCTGGAAGACTCCTCGGGACAGGTGCACACCTTCTCCGTCGGCTACCACGAACACTTCACGCTTCCCGAACTGCCCGAAGGCTGGCAGTGGATCGCGGAAGACGGCAGCCGCCTCTCCCCCGGCGACCGGACCGACCCCGTCACAAAAGACATGACCTTCATCGCC
>JAFQUW010000095.1 GCA_017408325.1 Clostridia bacterium
AGAAGAAACTTCTGGAAAAGCAGAAGGAGGGCAAGAAAAAAATGCGCTCCCTCGGCAGTGTGGAAGTTTCGCCGGAAGCGTTTATGGCGGTTTTGAAGCTGGATGAATAAGGCGATCTCACTGTATCTGCACGTCCCGTTTTGCCTGTCAAAATGTGCGTATTGCGACTTTTACTCGCTTGCAAAAGAGGAATTGAAAAGCCGCTACGTCTCCGCTCTCTGCCGCGCTTTGCGTGATGCGGCAAAGATGGAAACACGCACGGTCGACACCGTTTTCTTCGGCGGAGGCACCCCGTCGCTTCTGACGGCGCGGGAACTTGCGGAGATCTTTGACGCACTCGGAAGTTTTTCCTTCTCCGACGACTGCGAGATCTCGATGGAGGTCAACCCCGCGACCGTGACGGAAGAGAGTCTTCGTGCTTATCGTGCCCTCGGTGTCAACCGCATCTCGATCGGAATGCAGTCCGCGCACGACGCGGAATTGCAACTCCTCGGACGGCGGCACAACTTTGCCGACACCGTTGCCTCTGTTGATGCGGTGAGCCGGGCAGGGTTTGACAATTTCAGCCTCGATCTGATGTACGGCCTGCCGCACCAGACAGAGGAAGCGTGGCAAGAAAGCCTCGACGCGGCTCTCGCGCTCTCGCCGACGCACCTTTCCCTCTACGCGCTCACGCTTTCCACGAACGTGCCGCTCTACCGACTCGTGGACTCCCTGCCGGAGGACGAGGTACAACGCAAGTTTTACGCGATGGCGTGTCAGACGCTTCTGTCCTCCGGATTCTTGCAGTACGAGATCTCGAATTTTGCCAAAAAAGGGCGGCACTGCCGACACAATCTGCGCTATTGGACGCGCGGTGACTACCTCGGCTTCGGTCCGTCCGCGGCCTCGTTTTACCGCGGCAGACGACATACGGAAGCAGAATCTCTGGACGCCTTTCTTTCCGCTCCCACGGGGCTGAGAGAGCGGATCATGAAGGAGGAAGCGTTGACTCAAACCGACGCCGTCACGGAGCAGATCTTCCTTTCCCTGCGCCTGACCTCGGGTCTTTCTCTTTCGGAGATTTTAGCAAAAATTCCGCAAAAAAAAGAGTTTTCAAAAGAAGTTGAAACCTTGACTGACGGCGGTTTTTGCCGTGTGGAGCACGAGCGTCTGTCGCTGACGGAAGACGGCTTTTTCGTATCCAATGAAATCATCGCCCGCCTGCTTTCGGCGGCGGGTCTGTAAAACGGAGTGACTATGAAACGACTGTTATCGCTGATCCTTGCACTGATCTTTTGCGCATTCCCCCTCGTCTCCTGCTCCGAGGAGGGCGAGTCGGACGTTCCCGCGGGTATGGCGCGCGCCAAGAGTGCCGCGCTCGATCTCTGGCTGTTCTATCCCGAAAGCTGGTCGATCACCGAAAACGGCAATACGCTTCGCCTCGTCTCTGCAGAACAGAGTTCGCTTGAGGGACAGATGTCCGCCGCGGACGTCACGGACGGTGCGGCGGTGCTTCCGTCCAACATCGGCAACGTCTCCGTCTGCCGCCTGAAAGACGGAGTGGAGGATCTGAAGGCTTTTGCCGAGGGCGAATGGAGAGAGGGCTTTTCCGAAAAGTTCGTTTTTGACGAAAAGGTCGACGAGCGAAAACTCGGTCAAGATCCGACCTACACTGCGTTTTACCACTTGGCGGCAAGCGAGGAGGATAAGATCCTCTACCGCTTCTCGCAGACGCTGATCCTGCACAAGGGCACCGTGTTTGCCCTGACCTTTACGGCGACCCCCGAACTATACGACATTTTGGAGGAGGCGGTCGGCGAGATCCGCTCTTCCGTCACCTTCACCGAGATCGCGGAGGCGGATAACACGCCCCTGCGCACTACGGCAGACCCCGTGGTCAAGGAGGATGCGGAAAAGTTCGTGCAAAAAGAGGGCTTGACTGCCCTGACCAACAAGGGCGTGGAGTTCGTGCTCTACTACCCGTCGGAGAACTGGACGGTCGTGACCGATTCCGGCTATCTCGCCATCGCAAACGAGGACGGGGCGAGCGTTTCCGTGGTGAAGGGCGACGCTTACGCCGCGCAGATCCAGACACCGACGGACTACCTCGAGAAATACTATTATCCCACATTTGACGCGCTTTACGGCACGCACAAGGAACTCTCGCGCCGCGAGGTGACCGATCGCGCAGACGCGTGGCTTCTGGAGGCGACCTACAGCGCGACGGTCGGTGGGGAAGACTATACCTTCCTGCAGGCGCTGTATTTCAGAAACGGGTACATCTATACCTTGCTCTATACCGCCAAAACGGAACTCTTTGATGCGCATCTCGCGGAAGCAGAGACGATGGTGCGTGAATTCACACTCAAATAAAGACCAAGAAGGAACAAAGTATGGCAAAGAACAAACAACCCTCCACCTGCTCTCGCCTGGGTGCCATCGGCGGCCAGGCCGTGCTGGAAGGAATCATGATGCGCTCCAAAGAGCAGTACACGACCGCCGTCCGCGTGACGGATACGGGCGAGATCGTGCGTGACACGCACAAGACGACCTCCGTCTCCGACAAGCACAAGTGGATGAAGTGGCCGCTTGTGCGCGGGATCGTCAACTTCATCGAATCGATGAAACTCTCGTTTTCGACCCTGACTTTCTCCGCGGAGGCGCAGGGACTTGACGCCGAGCCGGAGACGAAGTTTGAAAAATGGCTCGTCAACACCTTCGGCGAGAAGCTGATGGCGGTCGTTGCGGGCATCGGCACGGTGCTCGGACTCTGCCTTGCCGTGGTGCTCTTTATGTGGCTTCCGAAGTTTTTGGCAGACTTCGTTTTTCCCGTGTCCCTGTCGCGTTTTTTGAACGCACTGCTTCAGGGGATCGTGCGAATCGCCATTTTCGTCGGCTACATCGCCGCAGTTTCTCTGATGAAGGATATGCGCCGCACCTTTGAGTATCACGGCGCGGAGCATAAGAGCATCTTCTGCTACGAGGCGGGAGAGGAACTCACCGTGGAAAACATCAAAAAGAAGAGCCGTTTTCATCCGCGTTGCGGCACGAGCTTTTTCTTCGTGATGATGCTTCTCGGAATTTTGCTCTCCGTCTTTTTGAACTTCATCCCCCTGCCGGACGCGGCGTGGGCGAACCTTGTCTACACGCTGTTGAAACTTGTCACCCTGCCGCTCGTGGTGGCGGTCGGCTACGAGATCATCCGCTTTGCCGGACGTCACGACAACGCCTTTGTGCGCGTGCTCACCGCCCCGGGGCTCTGGATGCAGAGACTGACCACGCGTGAGCCCGACGACAGTCAGATTGAAGTGGCCATCGTCGCGCTCAAGAGCGCCTTGCCCGAGGAGTTTTCCGAGGAAGACGTTTTTTCCGGCATCGCACAGCCCGAGAAAAAAGAGGCGGAAGAGATCGGAGAGGGCGCGGATGCGTAAACTTCGCGAAACGCTTCTTTCCCGTTTTCGTGCCGCAAGTGAGGCGGAAGAGTATTTCACTTTTCCCGTGTTTTACGCAGTGCTTTGCGAGAAACACTCGCTGGAGCGTGACGGGGCCGATGAGCCGAACGAGGAGACGCTTTGCGCCCTTCTCGCGGATGCCGATCGCCTGCTTTCGGGCTATCCGTGGCAATACCTTTTGGGGGAATGCGACTTTTTCTCGCGTGTCTTTACCTGCCGCGAGGGGGTCCTCATCCCGCGCGTGGAAACGGAACTGTTGGTACGCGAAGCCTTGCGGGTCTTGCCCGAAGAGGGGACGTTTTACGACTTTTGCACGGGAAGCGGTTGCGTTGCGGTCAGCCTTCTCTGTGAGCGGGAAGGGTGCATCGGCGTTGCCGTCGACGTTGCGGAAGAGGCGCTGCGTCTGACGCAGGAGAACGCCTGCCGTCATGCGGTGCTCGACCGCCTGCTCGTGCGTCGCCGCGACCTGCTCTGTGAGCCGGGGGGAGCCAAGCAGATGGATCTTCTCTGTATGAATCCGCCGTACATCCAAAGCGCGGTCGTTCCAAGCTTGGGCAAAAACGTGCATTTTGAACCGACGCTCGCTCTCGACGGCGGCGCGGACGGACTGATCTTCTACCGCCGCGTGCTCTCGCGCTTAAACGAATACGTCAAAGAGGGCGGCACGGCACTCTTTGAGATCGGCTATGACCAGGGAGACGATGTGCTCCGCCTTGCGCGTGCCTACGGCTACGAGGGAGAATTGATCCGCGACGGCGAAAAAAGAGATCGAATTTTGAAAATAACTCTTGCGAAATGTCGTAACTTGTGATACAATAACAACGAAAAATCGAAAACACCCAATCGACAAAAGGAGAGAACGCTATGGCAGTCAAGGACGAACAGGTGAAAAACGCGGGCGAAGGGAAGAAGAAAGCACTTTCCACCGCGATGGGACAGATCGAGAAAAAGTTCGGCAAAGGTTCGATCATGAAACTCGGCGAAAATGCCGACATGTCCATCAGCGCGATCCCCACGGGTTCGATTGCGCTGGACTTTGCGCTCGGCGTCGGCGGCGTGCCGCGCGGACGCATTGTGGAGATCTACGGACCGGAATCCTCCGGTAAGACCACCGTCGCCCTGCACATCGTGGCAGAGGCACAGAAGATGGGCGGCACCGCTGCGTTCATCGACGCGGAGCACGCGCTGGATCCCGTGTATGCGAAGGCACTTGGGGTCAACGTCGACGAATTGCTCGTCTCCCAGCCGGATTACGGCGAACAGGCGCTGGAGATCGCGGACGAACTGATGCGCTCCGATGCGCTTGACGTGCTCGTCATCGACTCCGTGGCGGCCCTCGTGCCGAAGGTGATCGTCGACGGCGAAATGGGGATGTCCACGATGGGTGTTCAGGCGCGTATGATGTCGCAGGCACTCGGAAAACTCGCCGCCGTCGTGGCCAAATCCAAGTGTGTATTGATTTTCATCAACCAGTTGCGTGAAAAGGTCGGCGTCGTCTACGGCAACCCCGAGGTGACCACGGGCGGCCGCGCACTGCGCTTTTACACCACCGTTCGCATCGACGTTCGTCGCGGCGAACAGCTCAAGAATAAGACCGAGATCGTCGGCAATCACATCAAGTGCAAGGTCGCCAAAAACAAGGTTGCGCCTCCCTTTAAAACGGCGGAATTCGACATTCTGTACGGCGTCGGCATCTGCCGCGAGAGCGAATTGATCGACATGGGCGTCGCACTCGGCGTCATCGAGAAGAGCGGCAGCTGGTTCTCCGCTTTCGGTGAGCGCATCGGTCAGGGACGAGACAACACCCGTATGTTCCTGCAGCAGAACCCCGCATTGGCGCAGAAGATCGAAGAGAAGATCCGCGCCGCTGCCACGGAGAACTTTGGGGAAGGCCTCTCCTACGACGGAACACAGGAACCCTCCGCTCCCGTCCTCGGCGCGAAGCCGGACGAGGACGAGCTGGACCTCGAGGATCTCGATTGATGACGGACGACGGCCGTCGGACACCACTCTCGGACTTTTCGGACGAAGAGCGCTTTCTGCTAAAGAAAGCGCTTTCGCGTTTGTCGGTACACGACGACACGCCGAAAAGACTGTGCGACCGACTTTGTGAGCTTTCCTATCGGAAGCAGAAGGTCTGCCGCGAGTCCTGCGTGAAGGTCGTGCGCTTTTTGCACGCCGAGGGGCTTCTTTCGGAGAAAAAATATGCTTCGGACCTGGTCTCGGCGCTCAAAAGCCGCGGCTACGGACGCCGTCGCATTTTGAACGAATTGCGCTCGCGGAAGTTTTCTTCCGCGACGCTCTGTCGCGTTGCGGAGGAACTTGTCAAAGAGGAACCAGAGGAGCGTGAGCGCGCGTTTTTGATGCTGTCCCGCCGCGCCGCCGCGCGCAAAAGCGATCTTGCCGACCGCGCGGAAAAAGACCGCCTTTATTCTTATCTTGCCCGACTCGGATATGAGTCCGAGATCTGCAAAGAGGCACTTCTGAAACTGACACAAGAGGAAGAGTAATATGACAAACATCAAGGTAGGCTTCGTTTCGCTCGGCTGCCCGAAGAATGCGATCGACTGCGAGAGACTGCTCGCCCGCGTCCACGCGGCAGGCTACGAGATCACCGCCGAGGAGACCGAGGCGGACGTCATCGTCGTCAATACCTGCGCGTTTATTCAGAGCGCGAAGGAGGAGGCGATCGAGACGATCCTCGACCTGAATTACTTAAAAGAGCACCACGACTTAAAGGCGATCATCGTCACGGGTTGCCTGGCACAGCGTTACTACGAGGAGATCTTAGCTGAACTGCCCGAGGTCGATTCCGTCCTCTCGCTCGGCGGCGAGAGCGAGATCGTCGCGGCGATCGAGGCGGTCGCACGCGGGGAACGCTACGACTCGCACAGCGCACCCGAAACGCTACAGCTTGAGGGGGACCGCGTGCTCATCGGAAACGAAAAAAGCGCGTATCTCAAGATCGCGGAGGGCTGTGACAACTGTTGTACCTACTGCGCGATCCCCTCGATCCGCGGCCGTTTCCGTTCCCGCAAAATGGAGGATATTTTGGCGGAGGCGAAGGATCTGTACACCCTCGGTGTGCGCGAGTTGATCCTCATCGCGCAGGACACCACGCGCTACGGTCTGGATCTTTACGGCGAATATAAGCTTGCCGAGCTTGTGGAGAAGCTCTGTACCTCCACGGAGTTCAGGTTTACTTGGATCCGTCTGATGTACTGCTATCCCGATAAAATTACCGACGAGCTCGTGCGCGTGATGGCAACGTACGACTGCGTGGCAAAGTACATCGATCTGCCCATCCAGCACGCCTCGGATTCCGTGCTTTCGGCCATGAACCGCCACGGCGGCAGAGCCGTCATCGAGGATGCGATCTCGCGCCTTCGTGCGGCGATGCCGGACATCGTCATCCGCACGACCGTGATGGTCGGTTTCCCCGGGGAAACGGACGAGGATTACGCCGTCCTTCGCGACTTTTTGGCAAAGACCCGTTTCGAGCGTCTCGGTGCCTTTGCCTTCTCCCCCGAGGAGGGGACGGTTGCCGCCGAAATGGAAGGCCAAATTTCCGACGAGATCAAGCAAAGAAGGCTTGACAATCTGATGGAAGCGCAATATACTATACATATCAAATGCAACGAAACATATCCGGGCAAGACACTCCCCGTTTTGGTGGAGGGATACGACCCCGTGGCGGGCTGCTACAGCGGCCGCAGTCAGTACCTCGCTCCCGAGGTGGACGGCTGCATTTATTTCGCCTCGGAGAAGAAGCTTCTTGCCGGTGATTTCGTGCGCGTTAAGATCACCGAAACGTTCGACTACGACCTCCTCGGGGAGGCAGTCGAGTGAGAAAGGAGCCCGTCCGATGAAATATCTTGCCAACGGTCTTACTGTGTTGCGCGTGTTGCTTACGGCCGTTTTGGCGGTGTTTCTTTTGGCCCCCTCTTTTGCGTTTGACGAAGGGACGACCCGCATTTTTTGCGCGGTCGTTTTTTTCGTTGCCGCACTGACCGACTTTCTGGACGGAGACATCGCGCGCGGAGAGAACGTCGTCAGCGACT
>JAFQUW010000096.1 GCA_017408325.1 Clostridia bacterium
GATCAGCGCGGGCGAAAAGGCGAAAATGCGCGTTGGGCGCAGGGCAAACAGGGCACAGGAAAGAAGGGTCAGGCCTGCAAGAAAGCGGTAAAGCTCCAGTTGGCTCGGAACCAGTTTGAACGAGAAGGAACGCGCAGAAACGGTCTGCGGTTTTTTTGAGAGCGCGTGCAAAAAAACACCGGAAAACAAGACGGAAAGCACGACGGAAAACGCTCCCGCGGCGAGTACCGAAAACAGATTCAACTGAAGTTCGGGGGAAAAGACCCAGAGAAGCGTCGCCTGCAAGACCGAGAACACGCCCGCGAACAAGGCGCGGAAGAGTACTCGTTCGCGAAACGCGCCGCCGCTTGCGGCAAACCGAAAGGCAAAAAACAGGACAAGACAAAAAAGCACCGCGCCCCCCTGCGGCAAAAAGGCCGCCGCAAGCACGACACCGAACAGTGCGGACGCGCACAGTCCGAACGACGAGACGCGCTTCTCCCCCACCGTGACCTCAAAGCCGCCGAGCGCGGAAGCAAGTGCCATCGGGACGGGAAAGACGCCCGGCAGAACGGACGCCAGAGACGCAAGGGTACAGATCCCCGAAAAGATCAAAAACGAGATCACGCGCAAAAACTCTTCCCCGACGGACGTCGTCACGTGCATCTGCCGTACCACCGTCTCCCAAAATCCGCGTGTAAGCGCGTCGGTGAAGCGTGCAACAGCTCCGAGAAGCGAGCCGCTTTGTTGTTTCTCCTCCTTTGCCGCAGGCGCGGTTGCAATGAGGTTCGATTCTTTTTCTGCCATGGTTTTTTCCTTCCTTCGCGTTTGACTTGTCTCGATTGTACCGCGCAAAGGCGCACAAGCCTGTCGAAACAGCGGTGGAAAAAAAGAGTTTTTTTCGCTCTTTTGTGCGCGTTTTGGAAGACGGCGAAAAAAGGGACTCGTTTTCAAATTCCCTCTTTACTTTTTTCTTTCTTTGTGTTATACTACTATTCGCTTGGGCGCAGTGATCGGCGTCACCTGCCTTTTGCCGGGCCCGATGCAAATCTATTTTTGAAAGGTGAAACACCATGATCGCAAAGGAAAAAAAGACAAACATCATCGAAAACTACGCCACCCACGAAGGTGACACCGGTTCTCCCGAGGTTCAGATCGCCGTTCTGTCCGCTCGCATCGCTGAGCTGACCGAGCACCTCAAGGCCAACCCGAAGGACCATCACTCCCGTCGCGGCATGCTCAAGATGATCGGTCGCCGCCGTGGCCTTCTCAACTACCTGATGAAGAAGGACATCACTCGCTACCGTGCCATCATCGAGAAGCTCGGCCTGAGAAAGTAACACAAATAAGCCATGCGGTATGGGCTATCCCATACCGCATGCTTGCGATTTCTGTTGTGTTAGCAGTTAAAGGAGCGCCGAAGTCTTCGGCACTGCTTTAAGTGCTAAAACAGCGGAAATCAAACAAAAAGAAAGGAAGAAAAAAGAAATGTTTGAGTCTTACCGCAAGTTTGAGACCACCCTCGCCGGACGTCCTCTGTCCGTCGAAACCGGCAAAATCTCCCAGCTTTCCAACGGATCTGCCCTGATCCGCTACGGCGACACCGTCATTCTCGCCAATGCCACCGCGAGCGCGAAACCCCGCGACGGCATCGACTTCTTGCCCCTGTCCGTCGACTACGAAGAGCGTCTGTACGCCGTCGGCCGCATCCCCCACAGCTTCCTGCGCCGTGAGGGTCGCCCCACCGAGAAGGCCGTTCTGACCAGCCGCGTCATCGACCGTCCGATCCGTCCGCTCTTCCCGAAGGATCTGCGCAACGACGTGTGCATCTCCCTGCTCGTGCTTTCCGTGGAGCCCGACAACCTCCCCGAGGAAGTCGCCATGCTCGGTGCGTCCATCGCCCTTTCCATCTCCGACATTCCGTGGAACGGTCCGATCGCGGGCGTTCTCGTCGGCCTCGTGGACGGCGAGATCGTCATCAACC
>JAFQUW010000097.1 GCA_017408325.1 Clostridia bacterium
CTTCCCGCGATGCCTGCAACGCCCAAGATCTCACCCGAATAGGCGGTGAAGGTCACGTCGTCGAGCATCTTGACACCTTCGCGGTTGGAGCAGTTGATGTGGTGTACCTCCAGGCGCGGCGTGACGTTTTGCGGCTCGCTTCGGTGGATGTCAAGGTCGATCTTCTTGCCGACCATCATCTCCGTCAGGGAAGCCTCGGTAGCACCGGCCGTCTCGACCGTGCCGACGTACTCGCCCTTGCGCAGCACCGCCACGCGGTCGGACAGGGAAAGCACCTCGTGCATCTTGTGGGTGATGATGATGATACACTTGTCGTCCTCGCGCATGCGGCGCAGGATGGCAAACAGTTTCTGCGTTTCCTGCGGTGTGAGAACGGCAGTCGGTTCGTCGAGAATGAGGATGTCCGCGCCACGGTAGAGCACTTTGATGATCTCCACGGTCTGCTTTTCGGAGACGCTCATCTCGTAGATCTTCTTTTTCGGATCGAGCGCAAAACCGTACTTCTCGCAGATCTCGCGCACGGCAACTTCCGCCGCCTTGAGATCGTATTTGCCCTTGTCCTCGAGGCCGAGAACGATGTTCTCCGTCGCACTGAAGACGTCCACCAGTTTGAAATGCTGATGGATCATGCCGATCTTGTAGTCGAAGGCGTCCTTCGGGGAGGCGATCAACGCCTCTTTTCCGTCGATGAAGATCTGTCCTTCGTCCGGGAAATAGATTCCGGAGATCATATTCATCAAGGTCGTCTTTCCGCTTCCGTTCTCGCCCAAGATCGACAAGATCTCGCCGCGATAAGCTGTCAGATCGACGTTCTTGTTCGCCACGACCGGGCCGAAGACCTTCGTGATACCACGAAGTTCGATCGCCGCCGTTTTCTGTTCCACGGGTCGTTCCTCCTTTTTGGGGTTTCTGTCGGTTTCAAAACACGGAATTTACCGGAAGACCGCCCGTTTTCGCACGGTATTCGGGTAAATTCTGCCTCCCGAAAAAACACGGGGAGGCGGGGCATAAATGCCCCGCCTGATCCCGGGTGTCAATTCTTAGTACGCTTCGTCAAGCAGAGTGATGCCGTCGATGCGGATGTCGAAGTACGGACCGGAGCGATGCTTGGACTCGTAGAAGACGCCGTCCTCGATGGCTTCGGTGTCCGGAGTGAAGTCCTTGTCGGTGTCGACGTCAGCCGTGTAGCTGTCGAGGGTCTTGCCGCCGACGGTGAAGTTCGCGGTGTCAAAGACGTTGATGGAGCCGTCCTTGAGGCCGGCCTTGACTTCTTCGATCTTCTCTGCGGTGCCTTCGGCAACGGCAGTGCCGAGCTCGGTCAGGGCGACGGCGCCGTTTTCGAGGGTGCCGGTCCAGTCGGTGTCAATGGCTTTGCCTTCCTTGGCCTGGGTGATCATATATTCGAAGTAAGGAACCCAGTTGATGCGGGAGGAGATGAGGAAGGTGTTCGGGCAAGCCGCGGCAGTGGAGCCGTTGTAGCTGACGTTGGGGATGCCGGCGTTTTCGCAAGCGGTGGGAGAGCCCATGGAGTCTGCGTGCTGGGAGATGAGATCGCAGCCGCCGTCGATGAGCATCTGAGCAGCCTGCTTTTCCTTGGTCTCGTCGTACCAGCTGCCGGTGAACTTGACGTCCATCACGACGTCTTCACAGACGGACTTCGCGCCGAGGTAGAAGGAGGTGTAACCGGAGATAACTTCCGCGAAGGTGAAGGCACCGACGTAGCCCATCTTGGGAACGTCGCCCTTGAGCTTGCCGGCTTCCTTGAGTTCGTTGAGCTTCATACCGGCGACGACACCGGCGATGTAGCGGCCTTCGTAGATGGAGGCAAACGCGTTGTGGAAGTTGTCAAGCTCGGCGGTGTGCGCCTGAGTACCGGTGGCGTGGCAGAACTGCACGTCCGGATATTCGCGGGCCGCATCCATCAGGAAGGACTCGTGGCCGAAGCTGTCGGCGAAGATCACTTTGCAGCCGTCCACTTCGATGAGCTCTTTGGCAGCATCGTAGCACTCGGTGGACTCGGGGATCTGAGTCTTCTGGACCATGGTGACGCCCATGTTCTTGCAGGCTTCGACCGCCGCGTCGATGAAGTTCTTGTCGTAGGTAGAGTTTTCGTCATGCAGGAAGATGAAGCCGACTTTGAATTCTTCGGTGCCGGAGCAGCCGACGAACGCAAACATCGAGACGCACATCAGCACGACCAGGATTGCGCTAAGAATCTTTTTCATTGTCTTTCTCCTTCTGTCCGTTCGGACAATTCCCTCTCGGGTAAATTTGTTTGTATCTAAAACGGAAGCGGCCTTCCGATTTAGCCGAAAAAAGAAAAAAGGGCAAACATCACCTGTTTGCCGACCCGAGCCTCTGTTTCGGACAAGTCTGAACCAATAGTCGCAAAACGGACGGATCTGCGGTAGAGACGCCCGAACCTTCTCTTCGGGCTATATTGGTAAACGTTGCGGGCACACCCACAAGACCTTGTGCTTGTATTATAAAATAGAAGCGAAAAAAAGTCAACGAAAAATCACGAAAAAATGAAGAAAAAATGAAATTTTGTGACATTTGACAAAACAACCTTTGACAAGCACCCCCTTCGAGGGGTACAATAAGAAAAAAGACTCTTCGGAGGATCGCTATGAAACACTATGAAATGAACATCGCAGGCTGCGTCCGCCGCTTGCCGCTGTGCCCCTTGAACGAAACGTTGCAGATCGGCGCCTTCGTCATGTTCGGCGACGTGGAGCTGACGCGCGCCTGCGCCGCCGCGCTCTTGGAAAAGGCACCCGAATACGACTACCTCATCACCGCCGAGGCGAAGGGCATCCCCCTCTGCTACGAGATGGCGCGTCAGGCAAACGACGAAACCTATTTCGTCGCCCGAAAGAAGCCGAAGCTCTATATGACGGGCGTGCTCGACGTCGAGGTACAGTCCATCACCACGCGCGGCACCCAGCACCTGTACCTGGACACCGCCGAAGCGGAGCAGATGAAGGGAAAGCGCGTCATCATCGTCGATGACGTCATCTCCACCGGCGAGAGCCTCTACGCCGTGGAACCGCTTGTGAAACAGGCCGGCGCGAACATCGTCGC
>JAFQUW010000098.1 GCA_017408325.1 Clostridia bacterium
AGCGCAATGCCCGCCTCAAACTTCTCCTCAATGAAATATTCGTGAAAGGCGCGGCGGTTCTGGGCAATGGGCTTGATTCCTTCACTCATCACTTGGCTCCTCGTAATCGGCAAAGCTCTCGCCATCCTCCAAGAGCACGCGGCGGCTCTCTTCTTCCGTCAGCGTAGAGATGCCGCGCAGACGGCGGTTGATGGCACGGGTGCGCGTGCCGACGAGCAGATCCAAGTCCCTTCCCGCCTGATTGAGTTTCGTCTGGGTGGTCGCGAGGATCTTCTCAAACTTTTCAAACTCGGTGCGCACGGCGGAGAGCACCTCCCACACCTCGCTCGAGCGTTTCTGGATCGCCAACGTGCGAAAGCCCATTTGCAAACTGTTGAGCAGGGCGGCCATCGTGGTAGGCCCTGCAATGTTGACACGGTATTTCTGCTGCAGTTCCTCCAAGAGACCTGCGCGGATCACCTCCGCATACAGTCCTTCGGTCGGCAAAAAGAGGATCGCAAAATCCGTCGTATACGGGACGCTGACGTACTTTTCGGACACGTCTTTGGCAAAGGACTTGATGCGCGCACAAAACTCACGCATCACGCGGCGGATCGCCTCTTCTTCTCCCGTCTCCTGCGCCTCGGTCAGGGCAAGGTAAGCATCCATCGGAAACTTCGAGTCGATCGGAAGCCACACGGGCTCGCCGTCGCGGTTTCCGGGGAGTTTGACCGCATATTCCACGCGATTCTGCGAGCCGGGGACGGTCGCGACGTTCTCCTCGTACTGCTCGGGAGAGAGCAATTGCTTTAAGATCGCGCCGAGCTGATATTCGCCGAAGTTGCCGCGCGTTTTGACGTTCATCAAGACCTTCTTCAAGTCGCCGACGCCCGTTGCGAGCGTCTGCATCTCGCCGAGGCCTTTATAGACCTCTTCCAGTCGGTCGCTGACCTGTTTGAAGGACGAGGCAAGGCGGCTCTCCAGCGTCTTCTGCAGCTTTTCGTCGACGACGCCGCGGATCTCGGAGAGCTTCTTCTCGTTCTCTTCACGCCCGAGGGCGAGTTGTTCCGTCACGCTGCGGCGCAAGGCATTTGCCGCGTTTTCCTGCTGCTCGGCAAGGCGGTTGACGGATTCTTTCAAATCCGCAATGTGCTTGTCCTGCCCGGCGAAGACTTCCTTCTGGCTTGCCGTCAAGGCGCCCGTCATCGACTGCGCAGAGGCCTGCTGAGCTGCGAGGATCTCACGGCGGGCGGCCTCCGTCTCGCGGCGAAGGGCCTCCAGCGTCTCGGCATCACCGCCCTTGCGTTTCTTCAACAGTGCGACGGCAAGAAGCGCCGAGAGAAGACCCGCCAGAAGAGCGGCGGAAAGGCTGATGATCAGGGCAAGAGTTGCATCCATAATGACTCCGTTTGTTTATCCGTTTGCCTCGGCGGCGGCTTTGTCCGCGGCAACCTTGGCGATGTTGTTGTCGTGTTCCGTCTGGTTTGCACCGTAGAGCGAGTAGCCGTCGATGCCTGCGACGAAGTAATAACTCTTCACCCCGCGCGTTTCCATCAACTTATCCTCCGGATAGAGGGCGGCGGTGATCGCTTCCAGGCCGGGATTGCAGATCGCGCCGGGGGTCAGTCCGTTGTTTCGGTAGGTGTTGTAAGGGTTATCCACCTGCAAATCGTCCTTGGTCAGCTCCGCTTTGTGCTCGTACTTCGAGTCGTAAGGGCTCTCCTGAGAAAGACGGTCAGTGGGGAGTGCCTCATCGATCAGGGCGTAGAGCACGGTAGCGTCCGAATCCAGCTTCGGGAAGGTAGCGGAATTGTTCAGACGGTTGTGGAACACGCCGGAAATGTAGTACATATCCGAGGAGTAACGCGCCTCCGCCT
>JAFQUW010000099.1 GCA_017408325.1 Clostridia bacterium
CAGCACCGACGTGCTTCTGCACCCATACGAAACCGTCTCCCGTCGGCTTCGCATCTTAAAACTTGCCCTCATTTTTGTGCTCATCGCCTTCATCATCGGCGGACTCTTCGTTTTGCGCGACGAATTCACCGCGGAAAATCTGCGCTTTTTGTTGCGCGACATCGGCTTCTCCTCCCCCTCGCTCGGGCTTGACGCCTCCAGCCTCTCCTTTGACTACGACACGAGTCTGCGCGCCGATCTGTACCACTCCGATCTTGTGTTGCTTCGGCGAAGTCTGCTTGAGGTCTACTCCTTCTCCGGCTCACGCTCCCTCTCGCAGGAGGTCGCGTTTTCTTCCCCCGCGCTCGTGACGGGTGACAAATACATGCTCGCCTACGACATCGGCGGGACGAAGCTCGGCATCTACAACTCCTTTTCCGAACTGTACACGGAGACCTTCGACTACAAGATCGCCTGTGCCGACCTCGCGCACGACGGCACCTTCGCCGTGGTGACGGGTGAAAAAGGATACCACAGTGCGCTCTACGTCTACAACAACGAGTTTTCCCGTATTTTCCGATACGCCACCGCGGACCGCGTGGTCTACGACGTCGCCCTCTGTCAGGAAAACCCGCACCTCGTCGCCCTCGCCTCCGTCAGTGCCGCCGACGGAGACTACCTGACTGAGGTACACCTGTTCGACACCGCGCGCGCTGAAGTCAAAGAACAGTTCTCCTTTGTCTCCGAAATGCCGCTGAAACTGTCCTTTGAGACGGCGGGGCACGTCTCGCTTCTCACCGACAGTGCGCTGCATCTGCTTGACACCGACGGCGACGACGATACGACTTGTGCATTTTCATCCGAGGATCTCTCCGGCTACTACGCCGAAGGGGTCTACGACATTCTTGTGAAAAACTCGAGTGTCATCGGAACGACGCTGGACATCGAGGTACTGGAAAAGGACGGCGCCTCTCCCCGCCGCACCTTCTCCATACAAAATCAGATACAGGACATTCGCGTCGCCCACGACTCGGTCTACCTGCTCTCGCACGACAGCCTGACGGTCTATTCCTTAAACGATTCAAGCGTCAAGACGCACAAGCTCACAAACGAATACAAACAGATCCTCCCCCTCTCCGGCGGACGCATCGCGTTCATCGGTGAAGGCTCGGTCTCCATCTATATGGTCGGATAAGAAAGGAGTTCTTATGTCCCCAGCCTTGCTTGTTGATCTGATCCTGCTCGTTCTCATCGCGCTTTTCGCCTTCATCGGTTACAAAAAAGGAGCGCTCGCGACGCTCATCTCACTCGTCGGCGGGATCGCGGCGGTCTTCCTCGCCCTCTTTCTGGCAAAGCCGCTGGCTGCTCCCGTGTCCGAGAACCTCGTCTACGACGCTCTCAAAGCCCCGATCGAAGAATCCATCGTCGCCTTCGCCGAGGAAAACGGCGGCACGGTAGACCTCGTCACAGAACCGCCGAAAGAACTGCAGGCGATCCTCGACACCTTCTCGATCGACCTTAAACTGCCTGCGGCAGACGCAAACGTCCCCGAAAAGATCGCCGAGACCATCGCCCGACCCGCCTCCGAAACGATCTCGTTTGCCCTGGTCTTTCTGGTGCTGTTTTTCGTCTTTTCGATCGCGGTTCGAATTCTCATTCGCCTTGCGCAAAAATTCAACCGCATCCCCCTCCTCGGCAGTGCCAACCGCGCCCTCGGCCTTGTTCTGGGCGGCGTCCGCGGCCTCTTCTTTGCCTGGGCCCTCGCCTCGGCCTTCCACCTGATGCTGCCGGGTCTTGCGGTGAGCGAAGGAAATCTTCTCTACGGTTTTGAAGAAACGAGCACCCTTCTGTACCGCTTTCTGTACCAATTCAATCCCATTACCTTCCTCAGTTCTACCCTGATGAACCTGAATTAAAACGAGGTTTTTATGTTTCAAAAACGCTTCATTCCGAATTATCTGTCGCTTCTGCGACTCTTGCTCGTTCCGGTCTATCTGTGGGTCTTCCACAACGGTATGACCGCACTTGCCGCCGTCATCCTCATCGTCTGTGCTCTGACCGACGCACTCGACGGACATCTGGCGCGCAAGAACAACTGGATCACCGACCTCGGCAAACTACTCGACCCCCTTGCCGACAAACTCGCAAGCCTCGGCGCACTCATCTCGCTCTCCGTCGTCTCCCTTCTTCCCTGGTGGATCACTTCTCTTGCCATCTTGAAAGAAGTCGTGATGATCGTCGGCGCCTCGTTTTTGCTCGGCAAGCGCAAGATCGTCGTGGCAAGCGTCTGGTACGGCAAACTGGCCACC
>JAFQUW010000100.1 GCA_017408325.1 Clostridia bacterium
GTATTGGTGGCGCGCACCGAATCGTTTTGCGACGAAAAAGAGGGCAAACGAGCACTGTTGCAGCTCTCCACATTTCTCTCCCGTCCCGAGGCACGGTATCTGGTACGCGAAGTGCTGGTAACGAAAACCGCCTCGCAGCAGACCTGCGAGGCGGCAGAGGAGTTCGGACTGGTGGTGTCCTTTGTCGAACAAGAGGATCTTATTCGTCGGATTTGACGTTCAAGGAAATGGAGAGCTCGTCGAGTGCTTTCTGCGGCACGGTGCCGGGGGCGGCGCTCATCAGCTCCATCGCGTTTTGCATCTTCGGGAAGGCAATGCAGTCGCGGATGGCGTCCAGACCGAGCAGAAGCGAGACCAGACGGTCCACACCGAAGGCGAGACCGGCGTGAGGCGGCGCGCCGTAGCGGAAGGCTTCGAGCAAGAAGCCGAATTTCTCGTTTGCCTCCTCGTCGGAGATGCCCAGCGCGGAGAAGACCTTTGCCTGCACGTCGCGGCGGTGGATACGTTCACTTCCGCCGCCTGCCTCGTTGCCGTTGATGACGATGTCGTACGCCTTGGCGTAAACACGGGCAGGATCGCTTTCCAGATACTGGAGGTCCTCGTCACGCGGCGCGGTGAAGGGGTGATGCATCGCCACGTAGCGATCCTCTTCCTCGCTGTACTCGAACATCGGGAAATCGGTGACCCAGCACAGAGCGAACTTCTTCGGGTCGCAGAGACCGAGCTTGGCGGCAACGTTGGTACGAACGGCACCGAGCGCGGTCTGCGCGACGCGGCGACGCGCGTCGGCAACGATGAGCACGAGGTCGCCCGTCTCGGCACCGAGGGTGTCGAGGACGGCCTTGTATTCCGCATCGGTGAGGAATTTCGCAAAGGAGCTCGTCGGCTCCGCGGTCAGTCGGGCATAGGCGAGACCGCGCGCCTTATAAGTCTTGGCAAATTCAGTGAGGCGGTCGATCTCCTTGCGGGAGTAGGTCTCCGCACCGCCCTTGACGCAAAGACCGAGGACGGCTCCCCCTCCCTGTACGGTGGAGGAAAAGACAGAGAAACCGCAGTCACGCACGACCTCGGAGAGGTCGCACAGTTCCATTTCGTAACGGAGGTCGGGTTTGTCCGAGCCAAAACGCGCCATCGCCTCTTCATACGGCAGGCGCAGAAGCGGCAGTTCCAGCTTCTGTCCGAGGTACTTTTCAAAAAGGAACGCGAGGAAACGCTCGTTGACTTCCATCACGTCGTCCTGCGTGACAAACGACATTTCAAGGTCCAGCTGCGTAAACTCGGGCTGACGGTCGGCACGAAGGTCCTCGTCGCGGAAGCACTTGGCGACCTGCATATAACGGTCGTAGCCGGAGAGCATCAAAATCTGCTTGTAGATCTGCGGCGACTGCGGCAGAGCGTAGAAATGTCCGGGATGCACGCGGCTGGGCACGAGGTAGTCGCGCGCGCCCTCGGGCGTAGACTTGATGAGGATCGGCGTCTCGATCTCCAAAAAGCCGTTATCCGAGAAAAAGTCGCGAGCAAGCTTGACGATCTTGTGCCGCTCGATGATGTTTCTTTGAATGTCGGGGCGGCGCAGGTCGAGGTAACGGTAGCGGAAACGAAGCTCCTCACGCACGTCCGAGTTTTCCACGATCTCAAAGGGCGGAGTCTCCGAGACGGAGAGCACCTCAAATTCGCGCACCTCGATCTCGATCTCGCCCGTGGCGCGGTCGTGATTGATCGCGCCCTCGCCGCGGCTTCTCACCGTGCCGGCGGCACAGACGACCGTCTCACTGCGCACGGAAAACGCGCGGTCAAAGACCTCTTTTTCGTTTTTGTTTTCATCAAAGGCAAGCTGAACGATGCCCGTGCGGTCGCGCAGATCCACAAAGATCAGCGTGCCGAGGTCGCGTTGCTTCTGAACCCAGCCGCAGACCTTGACTTCACGGCCGATGTCGGCCTTGGTCAACGTTCCGCAATAATCGGTACGATACATAATCATTCCCCTTTCAAAATCCGGTAAAGGGCGTCAATGTCCGAGAGATCCACGTCCCTTTCGTCGCCGCCGCGCATCGGGCGCAGGCGGGCGCGTTTTTCTTCCACCTCGCTGTCTCCGAGGACGATGGCGTAACTTGCACCGCATTTATCGGCGTATTTCATCTGCGCTTTGAGGCTTCTGCCGACGATATCACTCGTCACGTACAGTCCCTTTTCACGCAGCTTCTGTGCCAGCAGAAAAGCGTAATCCTTCGCCGCGTCCCCGATGGAGGCGACGTACAGATCGGGGGTTCTGCGCTCGACTTCCTCCTCTTTTGCCTTGAGGCAGAGGAGGATACGCGTCAGTCCCATCGCAAAGCCGATGCCCGAAAGCGAGGGTCCGCCGAGGGACTCGATGAGTCCGTCGTAACGACCGCCGCCGCAGACGGTGCTCTGGGCACCGATGTCATCGGAGATGAATTCAAAGACCACGCCGCGGTAGTAGTCGAGACCGCGCACGATCTGCGGATTGACTTCGTAGGAAAGTCCGCAGTCGGAGAGCGTCTTGCAGGTGGAGTCAAAGGAGGACTTACAGTCCTCGCAGAGGAAGTCGAGGATCTTCGGGGCAGTTGCCGCAACCTCCTTGCAGATCGGGCTCTTGCAGTCGAGTACGCGCAGGGCGTTTCGCTGCAGTCTGCCCTGACAGGTCTCACAGAGCGTCTCGGTGTGTTCGGCAAAATAGGCTTTGAGTGCCTCCAGATACTTCGCGCGGCAGTCGGGGCAACCGATGGAGTTGAGTTCGAGCCGCACGTCGATGCCGAGGTTTTTGAAGATCTCGGCGGCAAGCAGGATCACTTCCGCGTCACACTTGGGGTCCGCGGCGCCGAAGCACTCCACGCCAAACTGATAGAACTCACGGCTTCTGCCTGCCTGCGGCAATTCGTAGCGGAAGCAGGAGACGAGATACGACAGCTTGAGCGGCATTGCACCCGCGTACAGCGAGTTTTCGATCACCGCGCGCGAGACGCCTGCCGTCCCTTCGGGACGAAGCGTCATGCTTCTTCCGTCTTTGTCGGCAAAATCGTACATTTCCTTTTGAACGACGTCCGTTCCCTCACCGACGCCGCGGCGATAAAGTTCGCTTGCTTCAAACGTGGGGATTCGGATCTCCTCAAAACCGAAGCGCGAAGCAGTGTCAAGGCAGATCTGCTCCACCTTGCGCCAGGTCGGGGTGACGGTGGGCAACAGATCCA
>JAFQUW010000101.1 GCA_017408325.1 Clostridia bacterium
CCGGAAATGCCGTAATTGTACACGCTGTGATACACCACGTCGTTTCCGTCGGAAATCGCATCGGGAAGCTTCGCATCCAGTCTTGCGGGGAAGGTCAACTCCTTCACGATGGTGCTGATCGTTCCCGCTTCGTTGGCTCCGGAACCACAAGTCAAGGATTCTCCGACGCAGAGAATATCAATAAATTTCATTGCGGCACTCGTCGGCACGGCCCACGAGGCACACAGTAACACACACGCCAAAATCAGGCAAACAAGCTTTTTCTTCATTGTCTCGTCCTTTCGCTTTTCGTCTGAATTTCCGCAAGATGCATCCTACGGTTCATCATATTATACATTAGGAAAAAGAATTTTGCAAACATTTTTTTCGGGAAGACGCGCCTTGCTTTTTCACCGGATCGTGCTATAATACATACGAACTTTCAAAGGAGGCAATTATGCCGATTTTCACGATTCTTTTCGGCGTGCTCATCCTCGCCGGAGCTTTCTTCCTGTTGATTGGATACCGTGTGTTTTCCGGCTTTGCCGTGCGCGGAAAGCAAGGAAAAAACGCCCATCTCCGCCAAGAAGGCGCAGGCGAATACACGGAGTGGTTCTTTTCCCAGCACCCCGAGGAACATCACCTGAAAACCGCAGACGGAGTCTTGCTCTGCGGCAGGCTTCTGCGCGCCGAAAAACCGCGCGGTGCCACGGTACTCCTCCTTCACGGCTACCTCGGAAACGGTCCGGACCACATGGGGATGTTCGTCCCCTTCTATTTAAACGAAGGTTTTGACGTTTTTGTTCCGGATCACAGAGCCCACGGCGACAGCGAGGGAAAATACATCGGTTTCGGCGAAACGGACGCCGACGACTGCGCCGCCTGGTGCAGATACCTCGACCGAATGTACGACGGGAAGCGAAAACTGCTCTTGCACGGTGTCTCGATGGGCGGAGCGACCGCCTGCGGTGCTTCGGCGAAGGCGGAGCTCCCCGAGTGCGTCCTCGGCGTCGTGAGCGATTGCGCCTTTTCCTCCTGTCTGGAACAGTTCTCCTACTCTCTTCGCTTCATCGTTTCCCTCTCCCCGAAAATCCTTCTGCCCGCCGCGAATTTCTGGTGCAAACGATTGGCTCGCTACGACATCTTTCGCGCCTCTGCCGCAGAGCATATCAAGGAAAGCCCCCTTCCCTTCCTCTTCATTCACGGCGCGGACGACAAGTTCGTTCCGACCGAGATGGTCTATCAGCTCTTTGATGCCTGTCCCGACGAGGGGAAGATCCTCTGGGTCGTCCCCGATGCCAAGCACTTCGTCTCCTACACGGTTGCAAAAGAAGAATACGAGGCACGCCTTCGCACCTTTTTTGAGCGCATCGGCATCTGACGGGAAAGTTCCACTTGCTTTATTTTGGCAAATGGACTATAATAGGCACAAATCAAAAAGACAGAAAGCGAGATTTCCATGAAACTTACCCTTAAACTTCTCACGACTCTCTTCAGCGCGATCCTGTTTGCCGTCCCCGCCTTTGCGGAAGGATCAACCACACCGACTGCCGGTGCCGCCGATCCCTCCGGCATGATCATCATGCTCGTTCTGCTCGGTGTCGTCTTCTATTTCTTTATGTACCGTCCCCAGAAGAAGCAGGAAAAAGAGATCAAAGAAATGCGTGATTCTCTCACTGTCGGCGATGAAGTTGTCACCAACGCCGGCATCCTCGGTCGCATCGTCCGCATCAAGGACGACATCGTCACCCTCGAGCTCGGCAGTGACCGCAACAAGATGAAGGTCTACAACTGGGCCATCCGCGAAGTCGTTCTCCCTGCCAACGCCGGCGAAGACGACGAACCCAAGAAGGTCGAAGCCGAAAAGTAATCTTTCTAAAAATCAAAAAACGCATCCGTTTTTCGGATGCGTTTTTCTTGTATCCGAAAACCACGCGATAGTCGCGTGGTTCAAAAAAGGTTAACCGATGAGAAAATCCTCCGATTGTGTTAAGATGAAGGTGACCTGCCAGTCACAGACAAAACAACAATCGGAGGATTCAGTCAATGAAAA
>JAFQUW010000102.1 GCA_017408325.1 Clostridia bacterium
ATCTCCATTGAGGACAAGCGCTTTTATTCGCACAAGGGCGTTGACATCCGCCGTACCACGGGTGCCGTGCTCGGCTTTATCACGGGCAACGACTCCTACGGCGGCTCCACCATCACCCAGCAGCTCATCAAGCAGGTCACGGGCGAGGACGACGTCACCATCCAGCGTAAGATCCAGGAGATGATGCGCGCGCTCGACCTTGAGACCAAGCGCGAAAAGAGCGAGATTTTGGAGATGTATCTGAACACCATCTACCTCTCGCAGGGTTGCTACGGCGTGCAGACGGCGTCAAACAGCTATTTCGGCAAGGATATTTCCGAGTGCTCGCTGGTCGAATGTGCCGCACTCGCGGCCATTCCGCAGGCCCCCACCAAGTGGGATCCGCGCCAGAACCCGGAAAACAATACCAAACGCCGCAACGACATCATCAACGAGATGTACGAGCTGAATATGATCACGATCGAAGAGCGTGACGAGGCGTGGAACACCGAACTCGTTCTCGTGGACAACGCCGAGGAAGACCGTACCGCAAAGGTGCACAGCTACTACGTGGACAGTGTCATCGACGACGTCGTGGCGGATCTGCAGGAAGATCTCGGGGTCTCCAAGACCGTCGCCAACCAGATGGTATTCTCCGGCGGCTTGAAGATCTACATTGCGCAGGACGTCGAGGTGCAGAAGATCGTCGACGAGTGCTACAAGGACGATTCGATCTTCCCGAGCGTGACGAGCGGCGTGCTCCCCGAGAGCGCGATGACCATCATCGACCACACGACGGGCGACATCGTTGCCATCGCGGGCGGCCGCGGCGAAAAGACCACGCCGCGCGGCTTCAACCGCGCCACGCACGCGAAGCGTCAGCCCGGTTCGACCATCAAACCCTTGAGTGCCTATTCGCTTGCTCTGGAACAGGGACTTCTGTCTTACGCCACCCCCGTGGACGACTCTCCGATCAACGTCGGAGACCGCACCTGGCCCTCGAACTATCCGAACGTCTACAACGGACTCGTCCCGGCAAATCAGGCCGTGTACCAGTCGAAGAACACCTGTGCGGTGCGCGTCGTCGACCAACTCACGAGCCGTTACGTCTACGACTACATCACGCAGAATTACGGCATCTCCACGCTCGTCGACGGAGTGGAGAGTGCATCCGGCGCGGTCTTTTCCGACGTGGATCTTGCCCCCTTGGCGCTCGGCGGTATGACCTACGGCGTCACCGTGCGTGACATGACGGGTGCGTATGCGACCTTTGCCAACAACGGCGTCTACAACGAGCCGCGCACGTATTTGAAAGTGCTTGACAGCGAAGGCAACATCATTCTGTCGAATGACAACAATTCCACCGTTCTCTTGAAAGAATCCACGGCCTGCATTATGACGAAGATGTTGCAGGACGTCGTCAACGTCGGTACGGCAAACCGTGCCTCCGTCACGCTGGACAACGACATCCCGATGGCGGCGAAGACCGGTACGACCACCGAGACGAAGGACTTGTATTTCGTCGGCTATACGCCGTATTACACCGCCGCGGTCTGGTGCGGCTACGACCAGCCGAAGACTCTGCGCTTCTCGACGGAAGCCTCGATGTCCGTGTGGAACGTGGTCATGAGCCGCGTGCACCAGAAGTTCATCGACGAGGCCGCAAACGGCGGCGAAAAGATCAAGGATTTCCCGACGTCCTCCCGTTTGGTGGAAGTGGAGATCTGCCGTGATTCGGGTCTTCTGCCTTGCAGTTACTGTTCGCTCGACTTGCGCGGAGAGCGCACGATCAAGTGCCTCTTCGACCGTGATCACGTGCCGAAGACGACTTGTGACCGTCATGTCCCCGTGCGCTTTTGCACCGAAAGCGGCTGCGTTGCGGGCGAGGGTTGTCCCGATCAGCACATCAAGATCGTCTCGCTTGTGAAGCTCGAACGTCAGTTCGTCAAGCAGGTGCTCGTTGAGGATGCACAGTTTACCTACGTGGATGTGCCCGAGGGCTACGTGTACCCCGCGGATCGCACTCAGCCGTTCTACATCAACACTTATCCCGTCGGAATGTACGCCGGTCACTCCGGTACGCAGACTCCGGCCAACGGATACTGTTCCAAGCACAACAAGGGCTTGACGGACGCCGTTTTGCCCTGGTCGCGTCCCGCCGCCGAAACGGGCGACAAGAAATGACCGATCTCGAACTGATGCAAGTCGCGCTCGACGAGGCGCGACTTGCTTTTGAAGAAGGGGAAGTTCCCGTGGGCGCGGTGATCGCCCGCGACGGCGAGATCGTCGCCCGCGCACACAACCGCCGCGAAGGAGAGAAGAACGCTCTCTGCCACGCGGAGATCCTGGCGATCCATGCGGCCTGCCGTAAACTTGGCGGCTGGCGACTCGTGGGCTGTACCCTCTACGTGACGCTGGAGCCCTGCCCGATGTGTGCAGGCGCGATCTTGAACGCGCAGGTAAAGCAAGTCAAGGTCGGTGCCGCCGACGAGAAGATGGGTGCGTTCGGCGGATGCGTCGACCTGCGCTCTCGCGGACTCTTCCGCAGCGAGGTCACCTTCGGACTTCTGGAGGAGGAGAGCAAAAGTCTTCTGCGCGACTTCTTTTCCGAATTGCGCCGCAAAAGAGAACAAGGGGAATAAAAAAAGACCGAGAGGATCCTCTCGGTCTTTTGCTTTGGTCGGTTTCAGGCGCGGTAGGGTTTGTAGGACTCCAGTGCCGCGTCAATGTCTGCGCGGTAGAAATCCCCTTCGCTTTTCCCTGGGTAGGTGAATTCTTCCACGGTGTAACTGTCAAAGGAGAAGAGCGTGTCGAGATAACCGTTTGCTTCCTCGATGGTCATGTCCGTCGTGAAGTCGCAGAAGAGTTCGGGCAGCATTTCCGAAGTACGCATCAGGTTGTTTTCGGCGGTGAGGATGCCGCGGCACATGGCGAGCATCATTGCGCGGAAGGTCTCACTTCGAGAAAGACCGACGTTTGTTTCGTAGTCGGAGAATTGCAGGACCTGCAGTGCCTTTGCGCCGTCGAGGTGTTGTTTTCCCTTGGCGAGGTCGATTTGGATCCCGCGGTCGGGCTCGCTCTGGTTCATGTTGCAGGGCACGTCGAATTCAAAACCGCCGAACTGATCGACGAGGTCGACGAATCCGTCCGCCTCCACGCAGAAGATGTAGTCGATCTCGACTGCGGTGAGGGCGTAGACCTTTTCGCGCACAAAGTTGATGTCGCGCGTTTTGGCGGTGTCACCGAGCATCTGCTCGCGTGCATCGAGATCCAACAGAAGGTTCGCCGGCAGGTCGCTGATGAGGAAGGTCGAGGCGTGTCGGTCGATCTGGTTTAAGAGAATGTAGTCTGCCGCGCCGAACTCGTCCAGACCCAAAATGAGGTAGGAGAGGGCGGAAGAGTCTTCCGTGGGGATGACCGCCTCGGTCTCGGGTGTGGTGACGGTGGGATCACCGCCCTCGTCGGAGATGGTCGTGGGAATGAGCATGTCGGAGATGTATTGCATCAAAAAGAAGGCCAATACGCTAAACAGAACGATCGACACCAAAAAGACGACCAAAAAATTGCGCGCGGAATGCTTCATGCCGTTTGCCTCCTTTGTTTTCGTTTGTTTTATTTTTTTCATTATATAACAAGAACGGATTTTTCGCAAGCGAAAAATGGGAACGAAAGAAAGACGGGCGGCATACTCTGTGAGTGACCCGTCAAAAAGCGGGTGAAAGAAAAGGAGAAGTAAAACGATGTGCCTGAAAAATCTGAACCTCGGCTGCGGTACGGAAGACCTCTGGACCTGGATCGCCGTCATCGCCCTCGTCCTTGCCCTTCTTTTTTTGTACAGCTGAAACCACAAGCCGCCGCGCCTCTCCCGATCGGGGAGGCGCGGCGTGCGTTTTTGTGCGCGG